>JAFZIQ010000175.1 GCA_017554285.1 Selenomonadaceae bacterium | reverse complement strand
TATGAAACTTATACGCGCAACACGCTGGACTTATCGGCAGTGGCGGCGGTTAAGCACTTATCACACTTGCCGATAATCGTTGATCCGTCACACGGCACGGGCAAATGGCGCATGGTTAAGCCTATGGCATTGGCGGCAATCGCGGCGGGCGCGGACGGCTTAATGATGGAAGTTCATCCTAATCCTGCGCGGGCATTATCGGACGGTTCGCAATCGTTGACGCCCGAACATTATCGCGCCGTCATGAAGAGTATAAAAAAATTGGCGACGTTCCTGCGCGAAGAAAATTTAATCGGACTTGACGAGGAGTGAAAAATTTTGCGCTTGAGGAAAAAGCCGCACACAGACGAAAAACTTCAAAACTTTGCGGACTTCGTAACGGTCGGCGACGTTCAACCGATACAAAAAGATTTATCCAAAGAACTTTATGTTGAACTCGGAACGGGCATGGGCGACTTCATAACGCAAATTGCCGAACGCAACCCGTAGATAAATTTTATCGGGCTTGAGGTAGAAAAAACTTGCGTATTGGCGGCGGCGCGGAAAGTTCGCGAAAAAAATCTTAGCAATGTCCGTTTGATTGTCTTTGACATAAACAATATCACAGAAATTTTCACGGAGCACGAAGTCGACAGGCTTTATATAAATTTCTGTGACCCCTGGCCTAAGAAACGTCATGCCAAACGCCGCCTTACTCACGTCCGATTTTTGGAAATGTACAGGAAGATTTTAAAGGTCGGCGGAGAAATTTATTTCAAAACGGATAATCGCGGGCTGTTCGATTTTTCATTGGAGCAATTCGCGGAGGCGAGGCTTGAAGTTCGCGACGTGACGAATAATCTTCATGAAAACGAGCCGCCCGAAAATATCCGTACCGAATACGAAAATAAATTCAGCGAACAAGGCGTTCCGATTAACTTTTGTGTGGTGAAATTTGCCAATGGATAAAATTTTGACACTGGGAATAGAAACGAGTTGCGATGAAACGGCGGCGGCAGTCTTACGCGGCGGACGCGAGCTTTTATCAAATGTCATTTCGACGCAAATTCCGTTGCATCAGAAATTCGGCGGCGTCGTGCCGGAAATCGCATCTCGAAAACACATCGTAAACATAATGCCCGTTATCGATGAGGCAATCAATAAAGCGGGCGTCGAACTGCGCGATATAAATCAAATTGCCGTAACCTTCGGACCGGGCTTGGCGGGTGCGTTATTGGTCGGCTTGTCGGCGGCAAAATCTTTGGCGTATGCCTTGAAAATTCCGCTAATCGCCGTCAATCATCTGGAAGGGCATATCTTCGCAAATTTTTTGAGCGCACCCGAATTGGAGCCGCCGTTTTTATCGTTGGTAGTTTCGGGCGGACATACCGCGCTGATAAAAATGACGGATTACAATCGCTTTGAACTTTTCGGGCAAAGTCGCGACGACGCGGCGGGCGAAGCCTTTGATAAAATTGCGCGAGTAATGGGCTTGCCTTATCCCGGCGGTCCGGAGATAGATAAGCTTGCAAAGTCGGGAAATGCAGACGCGATAGATTTTCCGCACCCGAAAGTTACGGGCTACGATTTCAGTTTCAGCGGCTTGAAGTCGGCAGTTTTAAATTATCTCAATACCGCGCAGATGAAAGGCGAAGAAATAAATTCTGCGGACGTGGCGGCGAGTTTTCAAAAGACGGTCGTTGATATTTTGGCGGAAAAAACTTTGACGGCGGCGGAAGAATTTAAGCTGAATAAAATCGTTTTGGCGGGCGGAGTGGCGGCTAATTCGTCACTTGAAAAAACACTGCGCGAGGCTTGCAATCTGCGCGGATTTAAATTTTTCTACCCGTCGAAAATCCTATGCACCGATAACGCCGCAATGATAGCCTGTCGCGGTTATTATCAATCACTCGAAAAAACTTTTGCAGATTCGACGCTTAACGCCGTGCCGAATCTTGGACTTTAAGGAGGTATTACCATGAAAAAATTTTTATCAGTGTTTGTAGTCTTCTTTGTCGCGGTAACATTTTTCTCCGTCGCGCACGCAATGGATTATCAACTGGAACAAGTCGTTGTTATCAGTCGTCATAACCTGCGCAATTCGCTCAAGGCGGGCGATGACAGAGGACTTTTGACACTGCGCGGCGGCGAAATGGAAACGCTTATGGGGCAATACTTTGAGGCGCGATTAAGGGCGCAAGGTCTCTTCCCGAAAAACGCTCAACCTTCCGTCGGCGAAGTTCGTTTCTACGCCAATTCTTATCAACGGACAATCGCAACGGCAAAATATTTTTCTGCGGGCGCATTTCCGATAGCGAACACTCCCATTGAATATCATCGCGCTTTGGGGCAAAAGGATAGAGTATTTCTTCCGCCGACCGACCCCGCACTTAATAAAAAACTTTCCGCTGAAACTGATTGGAAAAAATTATTTGACGGTATAAGCAAAGAAATTGCAACCGTTGAACGTCTTACCGGCGAAAAATTTGATTCCGCTAATTATTCGGCGAAACTCCGCAGTGAAGTCGTCGAATGGAAGGCTGAAGGCTCCGCAAAACAAATGAGCCTTGCCGCCGACGCGTTACTTATGGATTATTACGACGGAAAAGTTTCCTACAGTGATGCCGAAATGCGCGACGTGGCAAAAGTCGCTTCTGTGCTGATTAATTCCAACTTCGACCGTCCGCTCGGTTCAAAAGCTCTCGCAAGCCCGTTGCTCGCCGTTATTTCCGACGAACTCAATACATCGGAACGCAAATTCAGTTTCCTCTGTGGGCACGACTCAAATCTTTCCAGCGTGTTATCGGCTATCGAAGTTGAAGAATACGTTTTGCCCGGCACGATTGAATGGCGCGTTCCGATTGCCTCTAAAATAGTTATCAAAAAATTTCGCGGCTCCGACGGCAACGAATACGCCCGCTTGAGTCTCGTTTACCCTTCCACCGCGCAGATTATTAATCGCGAAATGCTTACCCTTGAAAATCCGCCTGTGAAAGTTCCGTTGAAATTGCGCGGACTGCAACTGGTTGACGCTGACGCGATTTATAAACTCTCGGACGTTTTGCAGAGAATTTCCGATGCACAGATTGTTGACGGCAGACGCGCCGCATAAAAAGGAGACTTTATGAACGAACTTAAAAATCTCGGAAAAATTACCGAATACAAATACGATTACTCGCCCGAATTTTTGGAGGCGATACCTAATAAGAACAGCGGCAGAAATTATTTCGTGACACTGACGACCGAAGAATTCACTTGCCTTTGTCCGATAACTCATCAGCCCGATTACGCCGCGATTAAAATTCGCTACATTCCCGATAAAAAACTCGTCGAGAGTAAGAGCCTCAAACTTTATATGACAAGCTTTAGGAATCACGGCACGTTTCATGAAGACGTTATCAACACGATAGCCGACGATTTGATTAAACTTTTGGAGCCGCGTTATCTTGAAGTTGAAGGCTTATTCAAAGCTCGCGGCGGTATTTCGATTGTGCCGTTTGTGAATTACGGTCGCGGCGAGTTTGAAGAAATTGCCAAGAAAATTCT
>JAFZIQ010000174.1 GCA_017554285.1 Selenomonadaceae bacterium | reverse complement strand
ATATATTTTGACAGGCTACTACAAAAAGTATGGTTCCTACGAAATGGCGGCGCGATGTTGGAATCAAGGCGAAGGCGGCAAAAATAATTCCGACGCTGACATTTACTGGGCGAAAGTTTCTGGAGTAGATCCCGCTACAGGCGGATATACGGCTCCGCAAGTGACAATCAACATGATTTTGCTGTTCAAGATAACATTTGTGGCGATGATGTTCGTATATATGGGCAGTCGGGTTTCAAAGTTGGTGCTCAAGCAATTTGGTAGTAGCGGATTTAGTTTCACAGGAGGAGGCGCATAAAATGAGCGTGAAGAAAAAATTTTTGGCAGTGATGAGCGTGTTAAGTGCGGGATTTATCAGCGGATATGGTTTAATCGCGTATGCTCACGTAATTCCAGGCGTTGATGAGCCGTTTAATCCTGCTGCTTACTACAGTTTGACGCAAATATCGTGGGCAGATAGTCCGTCGCCGTATGCGTTGAAAGATTTAGCAAGCAATGGCGGTAGCGTATTTGATTATACCCGCTACATTAAGTCAATTCTCTTTGGCGATAAGTTTGAAAAGCTTGCTGAGACCGATGCCGACAAGACAAAGAACGACGAAATAAATTCTACGCTGTTTTCGGAGGAAATATTTGCAGAAACGACGGCGGCATTGAAAATTATCGGCATTGGTACAGAAAAAGTTGCTCGAACGGTGACGATAGACGAGACGAATCCTTATTTACGGCAAGGAAACGACGACCATTGGGATACATACGACCAAAATTCCTTCAATCGGCAGGAAAAATACAAATGGCTTGACAACACGTATAAAAACTTCACTGACGGCGCAAAAGCTGAGATTGTCGAGACGGAAAAGACTATGGAGGCGGCGAAGAAAATTTTTGAACACACGAACGCGGCTGAAGGGCATTTGCAAATGTATCAGGCTCAAAATGAATTGAAAACACTGTTGGCGTACGAATTGGCGCGACAAAATGCTCTGGACGCCAATTTAGCGCAACTGCAAGCGGTAAATCAAGCCGCCGAGTATGATTCTAACGTCGAATCGGCTTACATTGATTCCATAACGAAATTTGAAGTGATAGACCCGTATGACGGCGTGAATTTTCAACTGCTTAAAGATGAATTTTCATACGACAAACCGAAACCGTCTGGTATGCCGGATTTCAAATGAACTGAACAAAAAAATCCCTGCTCGAAGGAAATCGGGTGGGGATTTTAGTTTTCATTTGAATGTTGCTTTGAACAAAAGACTTTATGTGATACAATAAGTAAAATTCATTAATGGGAGGGACTTCATGGGAATTCTTCTTTATCATGGAACGAGCAAAAAATCTGCGAACAATATCAGGAAATATGGAGTAGATTTATCTTACAGCAGGAAGAATTTGGATTTTGGAGCTGGATTTTATCTGACTTCAAATAAAGGACAGGCAAAAAATTGGGCATACAGGAATGGTAACAATAATGCGGTCGTAATTACCTTTGAAGCAGACTTCGTTGGCTTGAATCAAAAGAAATTTAACGGATTCGACGCCGAATGGGGCAATGTCGTCTATGAAAATCGAATAAATGAGACGGATATTCTTAAAGAGTATGATATTGTCGTCGGACAAATGGCGGACGGCAGAATGGGCGACTTGGTTGATGACGCCAAAGACGGAATAATAACCAAAGAAGAATTCATAGCAGAAATTTCTAATGACATAGGCACGCAGATAGTTTTCAAGACGAATCGCGCACTTACACAGCTAAAATATATCGACAAGGAGGTATTGAAATGAGAGTGCTCAGAAAATATTGGCGGCAGATGTCGCATCGACGCCACGCTTACTGCTACTGCGTACTGGAATTGATGGAACGCGGCTACAAATACAGAGACGCAAAAAAAATGGTTGAAGAATCGGGCTATCTTGATTATGCAGAAGAACATCCGTCAGTTTTTTTCCACTACTCGAAAGAAGATTGGGCGGATTGGATTATAAACTCTGTCGCTTCGTCCGGAAAACTTCGCTATATCGGATAAACGAAAGCCTCGACTCACATCGAGGCTTTTTCATTGCAATTTCTTTGCAAACGGTGTTTTCTTTCGTTGCGGGCAAGTACAATTTCCTCGTTAATATCATACAGCACAGAGAAAAAAGCAAAAAAATAAGATTTTGAACGCCTCCATGTGTGCAATAATGATTGCAGGAGGTTTGAGACATGAATAAAAAGAAGATGACGGTCGAATATGACTTGTTCGCGGACTTTGGATCAGTTGACACTGAAAATATTGTTGCGGGAGCCGTAATCAAAGCGGCGGAAGACGCTCGAAATCAAGAGCCGACAAAAAAATCGCAACGAATAGAAGACTTCGGGGAAAAAATCGGTGGAGCACGAAAAGATTTATATGCGGCTTACTATGATTTGATGAAAGTCGCAACAGAAACAGAAATAGAAGGCGTTCCTTTGTCGAAATCATTTCCCGTGCCTAATTACAAAAAATTTTTAGAAAGCGGCATGGAAAGTTGGAAGGTTGATGCAGTACGGGCATTACGCGACGCTATTGAGTCGAAACCGCGAAAATATTCATGGTTGATAAGGGAATGGTCGGAAAAAGTAAGTATCCTGCGCGATATGGCAGTCAGCGTTCTCGAAAACAAATGGACAGCGGAAGAATTCTCTGTCGAACTTGAAAAGATGAAGTTACACGACTCCGAATATAGCCAAACATTGCAAGATAGCAAAGATATTGCCAAAAGAATTGAAGATTCTATGTTGATATACAAAATCATGGGGCATGAGCAAGATTGCTCGGCTTTGACTTTAGTTGAATTGGGAAAATATGATTATGGTTATTCCGACGACCGAAAATTTGAGCTACGGGAAATGCACGGAGCGCACAGGTACAGAATATTGAACTATGGCGCGACAAAATCCGACGCTATAGAACGATACAAGAATCAAGTCCGTTATCAAGAAAAAACGCCGCGCACGAAAAAAAATCCGTTCAAAATCTACAGCTGGCGATACAGCAATTATTATTTCATCGGTTGCAAGGTTGGAAAGGATTATGTCGAGATACAATCGCCGTTTGAAAAGGTAGAAGAAGCCTCCGCTTATCTGGATTCACACTTGGCAGAGCTTGAAGAGAAATTGGAGAAATATCGCGATATACCGTACGAACGCGAGGCGGAAAATACTCCGCGAACAGGTGAATTAAAACGAACTGGTGACGTAACGCCGGAACAATTTCAAGAGACGTTCGGTTTTCGCGGTGTTGAATTCGGCACATGGGTCGAAAATGCAACTCGGCAGGAAAATTTGAATAATACTTACGACGCTTTGATGGATATGGCAGAAGCATTGAATCTGCCACCGCGAGCGTTATCGTTAAACAGTTCATTAGGCTTGGCATTTGGAGCGCGTGGCAAAGGTGGGAAAAATGCGCCGCTTGCTCATTATGAACCCGTGAAGGTCGTTATCAATCTGACGAAGAATAAAGGCTCAGGCAGTTTAGCCCACGAATGGTTTCATGGCTTTGACAACTATCTTGGGAAAAAAACAAAACCGTCTGCGACTTCCATGATGACACACGATTTCGATAAGGGTAGACAGGAAAATATAAGTCCGGAAATTATTGACGGTTTTCAGTTAGTGTCGAACGTCATAAGTCAAAGCGGCTTAGAAGAACGGTGTAAAAATCTCGACAAGCGCAGAGAAAAGCCGTATTGGACATTGCCGGAAGAACAAATGGCACGGGCTTTTGAAGTTTATCTCAAGGAAAAATTAAAAGAGCGCGGGATTCAAAATGATTATCTGGTGAACTATCGTTCGGAAGAATCATGGGCAAAGGCGACTGAAAACGGCTTCCAAATGGAAAATACTTATCCGTATCCGACAGCAACGGAAATAGCAGACATCAAGGCGGCGTTTGATTATCTCTTCGATTCGATTCGCTTTAAGTCACACGACGAGAACTATGAGCTTTATTCAGCGGCAACGGCAGACATTCGCGAGTGTATGAAGAATTCACGCTTACTTTTTGATAGAGAATTGACACATGAGCAAAAGACGTTGCAAAAAATGAGCGACGCTGTTTTCGGTATCGACGTGAAATTTTTTGACGGTGCGCCGAAATTGCACGGCAGGTATGACGACGACAGAGACATTCTGTATCTGAACGGAAAGGCAGAAACGTCGCTGGACTGGGCATTTTGGCACGAAGTCTTTCACGTGATGAAAAAGCATGAACCGGAGCTTTACGAGGATATTCTTGCACATGTTGAACGCCACGAGATTTTTACGACTCAGCAGATAGAAGATTATCGCAAGGCAGTTAAGCAACCGCAAATGAGTAAATCGCGGGCAATGGAAGAAATGTTAGCCGATTCCTTTGCTGACATGAAAACCGGTCGCCGCGTCTTTGAGCAAATTTCTAAAGAAAAACAAAGTCTAGCGGACAGGCTTGCCGCATTTACTCAAAAATTACTCGACGGCGTTAAAAAATTTTTCAAAGCAAAAGAAGTGCGCGAGAAATATCCAACAGTTACGTTGTCGAGCAAACAGTTCAAAGACTTCGTTACGCGGATTGATGAAAACGTCTGTAGTATGCAAGACGGCAGAGCGTCAAAAAACTCTACAGGCTACAAAATTTTGGCGACTACGCTTCATTCGCCATATGAATACGCGCCGACAAAACAAAAACAATTCGACATTGACTCGGCTAAAGAATTGACTAAAAAATATTCGTCGGATTCCGTTCAGAAAGTAATACAAGACCTAAGTCCGCTTGGTTGCCAAAATAAAAATTACGGCAAAGAGATTATGCAAGAAGTCAGAGCTTGCGGGAGGTGAAACTTTTGGAAGAAAAATTTTGCGGTGTCTGGGGACATTTACGAGAAGAATATCTGGAAGCGAATAAGCCTGAATTATATGAGATGATGGTCGAAAAAAATGAATTGGAAGAGTATTTGACAGGGTATCAACTCGCCTATTCCAGTCGCGCTGAAAAAATGGCAGAAAAAATGGCTGCAGAGCGCGGCGTTGACGACAATCTTTACAAAGAGGATTCGCTTGCATGGATTTTGGCAACGGAAAAGATTCAAGAAGAAGTCCAATTGGCATTGAAAAAAGAAATTCAACAATAATTTTCCATGCTTGCTTAAAGAATTCCACTAAATTCGGTGTTGAACAATAAACTTAAAAGAAAAAGGATATAAAACGAAAAACCGCCAAACCAACGGCGGCTCTTTGTTTTCTTATCTTGTCAATTCGCTATTGTTCTAAGATTTTCAGTAAACCCTTGACTTCTGTAAGTTTGTCAGTAATTGGCTCGCACCGAAACGCTTTTTCGGAAATAATAAGTGCTTGTGGAGCTTCTTTCCAGTCTATCGCACTGATGCCTTTAATTTCGTTGTTGAACAGCTTCAGTTCTTCGCCACTTATAAATTTCCGGAACAAATTCTGTAGCGTCTCGGCTATATCCTGATTCAAAACATTTCCGTAAATCTGCGCCGCCTCGCTGTTTCCCAAAAACGTCGCCAATACGTCCACAGTTCCGGAACCAAGATTTTTAATAAGCGGATTCACGTCCCAATAAAGAATATGAACTTTGTTACCGCTCTCGACCAATTTTTTTGCGCATTGATACGTACTTAAAGCGTAAACTTGCTCAACAAATTTCTCCTTTGCCTCCAAAGCCGACATTACCTTCGTTTGCTCCTCGATATAGGCGTTTACGTCTTTTACCACGTCGGGATAGCAGGCGTTAAGGTATTTTAGAAAGTTATCCGTCTCTTTAGCTACGAAATCCTCGTATTTTTTATTTCCGACAAAGGATTTGAAAACGTGTCTTTCATTTCTTGCAATGCCAATCAGAAATTCAACGCCCGAAGCAGATCCTTTTTTATAAGCGTCGTAAACGTCTAAGGGAATCAATTTGTCGTCGAAGGTCGGATAGGATAAATCTTCCAAAAGTTTTTGAGTCGCTTCTTTAAGTCGTTCAGTTGAAAGGCTCAAAAGTTCTTCCATTGTCGTTGTCGAAGTTTCTTGCAGGAGTTTTTTCGCCAACTTCCTTGATATTTCCGGCGTATTGAAAGCCATCATTGGATTTTCATGGAATATGAAGGCTTTTTGGAATAAGCCCTTTGCCTGTTCAGATGCCGCAAGCAAACTTATGCTGAGAGCACCCGATTCAAAGCCCATTAAGGTAATTTTCTCCGGATCGCCGCCAAAAGCAGAGATATTCTCTTTAATCCAGCGAAGAGCCGCAATTTGGTCGAGTAAACCCAAATTTAGCGCGTCCGGATACTTATCGCCGCCAGGAACTTCAGAAAAATCAATGAATCCTAAAATGCCGAGACGATAATTGAACGTAACGCCTATAGCGTCAGGATAAATTTTGATAAAATGTTCGTCGCCGTTAAAAAGCGGGTCGGCGGCACCTCCATAAGAAAAATCGCCGTGATGAAAAATTACCAGAACCTTTTTTTTCTTATCGGTCGTTTTAGTTCCGACGCAAATGTTCAAATACAAGCAGTCTTCGCTTTGACGGTGGTGTTTTGAGATAGAACCGTCGTAATCAACTTGAATTGCGGACGCGCCAAAATGTTTTGCCTCAAATACTTCCTCCGATTCGGGTAACGGCTCCGGTGCTTTCCAGCGAAGTTCGCCAACAGGCGGCTTTGCATAGGGAATTCCGCAGAAAAACATAGAATTCTTCAGTTTGCCGCCGACGAAGAAACCTGTTTTTGTCTTTACGGCGAGTTCGGCGTCAAATGAGCCTTTAATTGATTGATTTTGCTGATTCAGTTCCTCAAGAATGCCATTTTTTTCCAACAGGTCGTCGTATAAGAATCCATCGCTCCCGTCGCCGTAACGTTCGCGAATTTTCCGAATGCGATACCAGCGAATTATCATACCAAACCCAAATCCCAAAACTGCCGAAATTATCGCGTACACAGGCTCTTCCGTCAAATAATTGTACAGAGATACTCCGGAAAATGATACGACGACATATTGAACCGCAAAAAATATGAGTATGCACGCAAAAAAGACCGAAAACCTGTTAATCGCTTTGCTTTGAACGGTTTTACTGAAAACAACCTTGCCAACCAGAGTTCCAAGCGTGCAACTGGCAATTATCGAGACTAAAAGGCATTGCCATTCCTCAAAGCCTAAAATTGTCTTCGGAATTTCAAAACCCAATCCCGAACCAATCGCCGTGACGAAACATACCATAAATTCATCAATCGTAAATATTTTCTTCATTGTTCACGTTCCTTTAGTTGTTTCACGGAATTTCTCTGCCGGTCTGCGCGATTTCGGTATAAAGTTTGTCTAATTCCTGTTCGGTGTAGTTCGGTTCTTCGTAAGTCTTGGAAAAAATAACTTTTATGCTGGCTAATCGCCCCGCTAACCGCTTTTCCTGCCGCAGTTCATGCCCCGTCAAGAAAATATATTCAAACAACCTGTCTCCTACAAACCAAAACAGTATAAAAAATATCTCTCGCGGCACTTCGTCCAGTGTTTCCGTCAGCAAAAGAAGAATTCCGGCAATTATCATTCCGATTACCATAAAAATGAAGATATGCCATTGCCGATTCTCTTCCTGTTCAGCCATTCCAAAATCATAGGCAAAATCGTCGCGAATAACTTGGCGAATCGTTTCTTGCTCCTCTTTTGAAAGGAAATTTTCGATAATATTCAGAACGAGCGGGCATTCTTCGGGAATAACTGCGGCGGCACCTCTGACATATTCGATAAAATCCAGATTAACCGTTTCATGGTTTTTGACGCTGTACGCGGTGATAACATCATGATAATCGGAAATCTGACAAAAAATCGTTGCGACACCATTCTTGACATAATCGCGCTTTATTCGTGAGTCGAGATGGCTTTTTTTTCGATCAAATAATCGGGTAAAGTCACGTTTTTTCATGCTAAGGTTCCTTTTCGGCAAAGAAAGGCAGAAGAAGTTGTCTCCTGCCTTACAAATTGCCGATTAAAATTAAAATGCGCAGATTTATTCGTTGCTCTTAGTCTTCGTAGACGTAGCGCAAGGCATTCAAATTTTCCGTGTTCAAATCCTTGTGAAGGACGCAACCATTTGCGTTTAACTCCATAGTTTGGCGATTGTCGGCAGAATATTTCTCCCAGTGCGGCATAAATTCATTGTCGGGATTGCCGTTTGCCGCGAAATTCGTCCACGCCGATTGAATTTGCTTGACGAGTTGCTGATTCGGATTCTTCAAAAGCTCATCGAAAGGCTTATTGAATACGAATGACACTTCCAGCGAATGGAACGAGCCTAATTCTTTCCGCGCAGTCGTTTCGCTGAACAAATAATAGTAAACGTCTTCATGTTTCGACTGATTTTCGGCATCCAATTCCTGTCCGACGCGCCAATCTACTTGATTTATAAAATCCATGTAATTTTCTTCGGTATCGGGGCGTCCATTGAGCCAAGAGAGATAAATTTCTTTGCTTGTGCGTGAAGTGCGCGATTTATACCTACTCATGATGAGAGAAATTCTATCGTGCGTGTCGTAGAAGTTTTTGAAATAATTTTCGTCATACAGCAGCCAATAGCCCCATTCGCAGGCGTTAATGCCGGTTAAGAATTTAATTCCGCGTGCCGCGCCGTCTCTCATCGCTGTGAAAGGATCTGCAGGTAAAAATTTCCCGTCGCAAGCCGGAATAAAATCAGAATGCGCCGTTTTAATACGCATGTCGAAGAGTTTTATATAAATGTCCCGAAGTTCGGCGGAAGATTTCTTCATAAGGTCGCTCATTTTACGCGTGCCGTTCAAATTCAGAAAATCATCTAAAAGTTGTTCGGCATGTTTAATATCGTGAACAAAGCGCGAAGGTCCCGACTGCGGAATTGCTTTTTGGAATAAACCTTTGGCGGCGGGCGTGATTGAAAGCAACATACAGGAAATTGAGCCTGCACTTTCGCCAAAAATCGTAATGTTATCGGGGTTGCCTCCAAATTCGGCTATATTTTCCTTAACCCACGTCAACGCCGCGATTTGGTCGCTCAAACCGAGATGTCCGCTGTCCGCGAACGCAGAATCGATTATTCCGAAGTTCAGAAAGCCGAAAATGTTCAGCCGATAGTTAAAACTGACGACAATGACATCATTCGACAACGCAATGTTACTTCCGTTATAAAGCGGGTCAAAAGTGCCGCCGTGCATGAAACTTCCGCCGTGAATCCATACCATTACGGGCAAATTTTTCTTTTCGCTACGTTTCCAGATGTTCAGCGTCAAACAATCTTCGCTTTGCACGTTTTGAGAGGCTATTTCTATCGCGTCGTCCTCTTGAATAGCGGATGCGCCGAATTTTTTCGCGTCGAAAGTCTTATCGGACGGTTCCAAAGCTTGAGGAAGTTGCCAGCGCAAATTTTTTACAGGCGGTTTAGCGTAGGGAATGCCGAGCCATGTTTTTACGCCGTTTTCGTCGACAAAACCGTCAAACGTGCCATAGCGGGTCTTTACTTTAGTCATAATATCAATCCTTCCTTTTTATCGGCTTGATTTGTAGTTCGCGATACGTTTCGCCACATTTGCCTTGAGATTGTTGTAGTAATACGCGTAATCCTCGTCGTGGCGTCCGTCCACTCCGAAAAATTGAGCGGCAACTTTAGCGAAGTCCTCAGTCATAGGTTCGGGGCGGGCTTTCGTAATGACTGTGCCGCGAGCAAGATTTATTTGCGCGTCCGCGCCTATATCGGCAATTTCAACCTTACCAAGTTTCTCATTTATCACGAGTGAACCGAGATTTTCACTTGCAGGCGCATATGTTTCGTCAAGTTTCCAGTTCAAAGGGTTAATACTTATTCCATTCGGCAACAACACGCAACTTTGAGCGTTTTCCTCAACATTTTTTATGCCTTCGGTGTTCCAGCTGATAATTACGCCCGTGTCAGTCTCTCCTGTCGCAAATTTCATGTGCGGATTAGCCTCAAGATCGTCTTTCGTGACTGCGAAACCGATAACATACGCCGCAACCATGCGATCATAATAATCGGGGTGTTCTTTGAAGTATTTTTTCAGCACGAGCTTAGCTATTATCGAACCTTGACTGTGACTTGCGAGAATGAACGGACGACCCGCGTTATAGTTCTCAAAATAGTAGTCAAGTGCGGCGGTTATATCCTCGTAAGGTATGCCGGAAACTGCCGAGTCAAGGTTGCCGGTCTTTTTATGAACTTCTCCGGCGTAGCGCAGACTTGCTTGACGATAATACGGCAAAAATACGTTGGTGGCGTCTTCGTAAACACTTGCCTGAACAATATGCAGGATTTTAACGCCTTCTAGCATTTCTTCGTTGTCAAGCGCGGCATAATCGGGATCGCCTTCGTTGAAACCAAGATATTCCGTCGGGTAGATAAAAAATGTGTCGACTTCCTTCGTAATAGCCGGAATTTGATACCAGCTTGCTTTTTGGGAATAATCTACAGCCATAATATCAATCCTTTCAATCTTCGTAGAGATAGCGCAGTGAATTTAAGTTTTGAATGTTCAAATCCTTGTGAAGGACGCAACCATTTGCGTTTAACTCCATAGTTTGGCGATTTTGAGCGGAATATTTCTCCCAGTGCGGAATAAATTCGTTATCGGGGTTGCCTGTCGCCGCAAATGCCGCCCATGACGCTTGAATAGCCTTTACGAGCCTTTGATCCGGATTCGGTTCGAGATACGGGACGTTGAAAGTATACGGAAGGTCGAGCGCGTGAAATGCTCCCAAATAATCAAGCGGAGGCGACGGAATCTGAGTAAACAGATAATAAAACACGTCATCGAACGCCGATTGATATTCCGCCGCAACTTCTTGCCCGACGCGCCAATCAACCTGCGTTGCAAAGTCGCCGTAAGTGTCCGAAGTATCTGGACGATTTTTAAGCCACGTTTTGTAAACTTCTTCGTTCGTCTGCTTTTTGTAACGTAAAAAAATCGGAGAAATGTCTTGCGGGTCTCTGCGCATAAGTTCAAACAAATTTTCGTTGGCAAGCATGAAACAACGCCATTCGTCTGAAGTCGTACCCGTCAAAATCTTAATTCCGCGAGCCGCGCCGTTTTTGAGTGCTTTGTAAGGGTCAAGTGGCAAAAATTTCCCGTCGCACGTCGGATAAAAGTCCGCAACGTTCATTTCGCGATTTTCTATAAATCCTGCATAAGATTTTTGAAGTTCGACGGCGGATTTCTTCATGAGGTCGCCAACTGTCTTCGCGCCGCAAAATTCCATAAAATTTTTCGCAACTTGGGTTGAATCTTCAGGAGTGTTATAAAAACCAACTGCGCCCGACTGCGGAATTACTTTTTGGAACAAACCTTTTGCGTCGGGAGCGATTGTAAGGAAAAAAGTCGACATTGAGCCGGCACTTTCGCCGAAAACCGTAATATTATCGGTATTGCCGCCGAATGCCTCGATATTTTCCTTAACCCACTTCAAAGCCGCGATTTGGTCTTTCAAACCCAGACAACCGCTGTCCTCATAGGCAGAATCAATGTTTGCGAGGTTCATGAAGCCGAAAAGGTTCACGCGATAGTTAATCGTGACGATAATGACATCGTGAGCGGAAACAAAATTGCTTGCGTTGTAAGTCGGTTCGCTTGAACTTCCGCAGATAAAACCGCCGCCGAAAATCCACACCATAACAGGTTTATTCTTGCCGTCGCCGCGTGACCAAATGTTTAGCGTCAAACAATTTTCGCCTTGCGGTGTTGGGGAGCCGTCAACCAGATTTCCGAGTTTCATGGACGCCTGAATTGGATCGTTGCCGTATTTTTTGGCGTCGAAAGTCTTATCGGACGGTTTAAGCGGTTGCGGAGCTTGCCAACGCAAATTTCCGACGGGCGGTTGTGCAAACGGAATGCCGAGCCAGGTTTTAATGCCTTTTTCGTCGACAAAGCCGTCAAACGTGCCGTAGCGGGTCTTTACAGTAGCCATAATACTAATCCTCCATAATTTTGTTTGCTGATTTGTTAGCACACGGCATTTAGCATACTGATTTTCGTTTCTGCAAGCAATAGGGGGTTCCAATCTGTCACACCCTCTTGACAAGGATAAAAAAAAAGCCTCGACACGAAGTCGGGGCTAATTTTTTTGTTTTTTCTCACTGCGGAGCTTGCGAATACGTCTTTCACGCCTCAAACGGACTTCACGAGCTGAATCGAGGTTACAACGGCGGTTCCATTCGGCGAAACGTTCATTATAGTCGGAATTGTTCATGACGAAACGCGGATTAACCATGAAATCGAAGTCCTCAGCGAGTTTGAGTTCTTGAACGAGCAAATTATCTTCCAACCACTTGAGATATTGGAAAATCGTTGGCATTTTTAAGTTCAAGTCAATGGAGAGTTGAATTTTAGTCGTACGAAAGCCGTGAATGCCT
>JAFZIQ010000173.1 GCA_017554285.1 Selenomonadaceae bacterium | reverse complement strand
GTCGGAGTTTTCGCGCAGATTGACGGCGATAAAATTAATGTTCGGGCGATAATTTCTTCCGTTGACGGCGTGAGAGTGGTCAGGGGTAAGGGGTCAGGGGTCAGAAGTCAAAGCGCGAGGCTTGGAAAAAAGTTAGCCGCTCGCATTCTTGATAACGGCGGAAAAGATATTCTGAAATCCTTGACGACATAAGAAAATTTTTCTATGATGAATGTAAACCAATAAAATAACTGACACGGCAGTTAAAATTGACAGATGTCGATATAATCATTACGAGGAGGAAAAAATTTATGGCAACAATTATTGCGCCGTCGATACTTACGGCGGACTTCGCGCACTTAGCCGACGAAATTAAAAAGGTAACGGACGCGGGCGCGGAATACATTCATATTGACGTTATGGACGGGACTTTTGTACCGGAAATTACAATCGGCGCGGGCGTCGTTAAGAGCTTGCGCAAAATCACCGACGCAGTTATTGACGTTCATTTAATGGTTGAACACCCCGAAACGCAACTTGAAAGTTTTGCAAAGGCGGGCGCAGACATTATAACTTTCCACGTCGAGGCAACTCGTCATGCGCACAGAGTGATTCAGAAAATTCACGAGCTTGGTTGCAAGGCGGGCGTCGCACTTAATCCCGGTACTTCACTTTCCGCGATTGAGGAGCTTATCGAAGATGCCGATATGGTTTTGATTATGACGGTTAATCCCGGTTACGGCGGGCAGAAATTTATCGAGTCAATGCTCGGAAAGATTCACATGCTTTACCACATGATTGACGAAATGGAGACCGAATGCGATATTGAAGTTGACGGCGGCATTAATGCGGAAACTTCGGTTGACGTGCGCGAGGCGGGCGCGAATGTTTTGGTTGCCGGTTCGGCTGTTTACGATTCGGCTGACGTTGCCAAAGCGATTAAAGATATTCGCGGCAAAGAAATTATTCATCATCATCATCACGACGACGAGGATGACGATGAATTATGATTTTTGATTCACACATACACACGAAATTTTCTGCGGATTCGGAAATGGTTGCGGCGGAGGCGGTTGCCAAAGCAAAGAGTTTAAATTTAGGAATGGTCTTCACGGAGCATTTTGATTACGGCTTGGAGCTTTACGGCAAGAAATTTACGTTCGACCCTGCCGCTTACATGAACGAATACAGGAATCTGCGCGGCGACAATGTAAGATTGGGCGTCGAAATCGGCATGAGGAAATCTGCGCGGGCTGAAATAGCTGATTTCATCGCGCAGGCTGATTTTGATTTTGTTATCGGCTCGATTCACCTTGTCGACGACTACGATATTTATTATCCCGAATTTTACGTTGGCAAGGACAAGGAGACGGCTTATAAAAAATATTTTCGGCACATAGCGGAGGAGGCGGCAGTTACCGATTATGACGCTTTGGGGCATATTGATTACATTTGCCGAATCGCGCCCTATGACAATCCCGAAATTGATTATCCGACTTTTTCCGCGCAGATTGATGAGATTTTAAAAATCGTCGTCGATCGCGAGAAAGTTTTGGAGCTGAACACGCGCAGATTTTACAGTGCCCGCGCAGTCGAAGAGCTTGTTCCCGTTTATAAAAAGTATCGCGAACTTGGCGGGCGATTCGTAACTGTCGGTTCGGACGCTCACAAAGTCGAGGCTGTCGGGAATTATTTCAATCGCGCTTTGGAATTTGCTCACGAACTCGAATTGACGCCCGTAACTTTTCGCGAACGGCGTCTTGAAAAATTTTAATCACGAAAAAAAATTCGCTCAAGAAATAATCTTGGGCGTTTTTGATTTGAATTTTAGCCGATAAAAAGGCTCGGCATTGAGTATTTTATTCGTCGCGTTTCATCAGATAATCTGCGGGTTTACCGAAAATCTCAACAAGCTTTGAAATGTCTTTCTCCGTGAAATTATATTTGCCGTTCATTTTTTCAGAAACTGTGCATGAAGACAACCCCAAAAGCTCCGCAAGCCGTCTGTAAGATAACTGATGTGAGTCAATTTCGCTTTGTAAATTTTTATACAGACTATCGAAACGTTTTGTTGCAGATATTTTTGAATACATTGCTTCCTTTGACATTACTATCGGAAAACTGCCGTCGCGCTGGAGCAAATATTCTGCAGGCTTATTGAAAATCTCAACGAGCTTGGCAATATCTTTCTCTGTGAAATTTTGTCTGCAACTCATTTTTTTATGAACAGAAGTTCGTACCACGCCTAAAAGTTTTGCAAGTCCTGTATAAGACAGTTTCCGTAAGTTCATTTCATTCAACAAATTTTTAAAAGGACTTCTGCAATCTGTTTTATCAGAAAGAACCTTCTCATCGTCGCGTTGGAGCAAATATTCTGCGGGCTTATTGAAAATTTCAACGAGCTTGGCAACTTCTTCTTCCCAGAAATTTGATTTACCGCTCATTTTTTCGGAAACTGTGCATGGAGACAAGTTCAGGAGTTCTGCAAGCCGTACATAGGAAAGTTGTTTCAAACCCATTTCGCAAATCAAATTTTTGTATGGAGTTTTGTTAAGTTTTGATATTGGAAATTCTTTTCCGTCATCACGTTCCAACAAAATTTCAACGGGTAATCCAAAAATCTCAACGAGCTTGTAAATATCTTTTGACGTGAATTTAACTGTACCATTCATTTTTTCAGAAAGTGTACCGACAGACAATCCCAAAAGCTTTGAAAGGTCAGCATATAAAAGATTACGTTTCTCCATTTCACTCAGCAAATTTTTGAACGGACTGTTGTGGCGAACTCTTGCAGAAATTTTTTTACATCTCTCCGCCTCTGACGTTATCGGCGAAAGACCGTCGTCACGCTCAAGCAAATACTCTGCAGGTAAGTTGAAAATTTCTACTAGCTTATCAACAGCTTTAACTGTAAAATTACTTTTGCCGCGCAGTTTGTCAGAGACAGTCACACTCGTTAAGCCCAAGAGATTTGCCAACGCAGTATAGGAAAGACGACGTTTATCCATTTCGGCAATTAAATTTTTGTAAGGTGATTCCGTGCGTCTTACCATCGATATATTTAATCGTGCTTCCTCACAACGGGCACCGCCTTCGCCGCCTTCAGTTAAATTGTAGCCGTTCGGAAACATGGTATCACGAGATTTGATAAGGCGAATTTCCCAATAATCAAGCTCCTCTTTACTGTAGCAAGCCTTCAAAATTACCTTAAGAAACATTTCGCCGCGCTTTTTAATCACATTGTCAACATATTGACTACCACATTTGTGCTGATTGAATCTCACTTCGAGCGATTGCGTCGTCTGCCCGACATATTCCTTATCGTTTATACTGTCGATTAGCAGATAGATGATTCCGTAGATTTTCTTTTCCATAGGATTCCGCCTTTCTTTTGTGTTTGACTTAACGGCGCGAGCGGTTTATAATGCAAACATGCTTTTTCGGCTCTGCCGTGTTTGTTTGATTCTTGAAACGATTCAAGTTTAACACGCAGGGCTTTTTCTTGTCAATCGAAGAGAAATTTTGACGCGGGAAAATTTTTCGTGTAAAATTCTTTCCATATTCTAAACAAAAGAAAGGGACAGTTAATGGAAAAATTTTTTCAACTAAAGGAGCGCGGCACCAACGTTAAGACAGAGGTACTGAGCGGGACGGTAAGTTTTCTTACTATGGCATACATTTTGGCAATAAATCCATTAATATTGAGTGCGACAGGAATGGACGCGGGAAGTGTCTTTACGGCAACTGCTCTGGCAAGTGCATTCGCAACGATAATGATGGCAATTTATTCAAATATGCCCTTTGTGCTCAGTGCAGGTATGGGGTTAAATGCATATTTTAGTTACACTGTTGTTATAGGAATGGGCTACAGCTTCCAACAAGCACTCAGTGCCATATTTGTGGAAGGACTTATCTTTATTTTCCTTTCGCTAACAAATGTCCGCGAGGCAGTTTTTAATGCAATTCCACCCGTGCTGAAAATTGCGATCTCTGTTGGTATCGGATTGTTCATTTCGTTCATAGGACTGCAAAACAGTCACATAGTTATAGATGGAGTAACACTCGTAAAGTTATATTCGTTTAAAGAATCGATAGCAAACGGCATGTTTCAATCGGAAGGGATAACGGTAATACTTGCGCTAATCGGCTTGCTGATAACGGCGTTCCTGCTTATAAAAAATATCAACGGCGCGGTGTTATTCGGGATAATCGTGACATGGGGATTGGGCATGATTTGCCAAGCGGTCGGCTGGTACATTCCCAATCCCGAAAAAGGATTCTTCAGTCTGTTTCCTAACGGAATAGTCTCAATGCCGGCGTCGATTGAGCCTACGTTTATGCAAGTTGATTTCAGCTCTTTACTGTCGTTTGAATTTTTCACAATTTTAGCTTCTTTTTTGATTATTGATTTTTTTGACACGCTCGGTACCATTATGGGCTGTGCGACGAAGGCGAATCTTTTAGACGAGAACGGCAAACTTCCGAAAGTTAAGCAAGTCCTGTTGACGGACGCAGTCGGGACGACGGTCGGCTCGCTGTTGGGTACTTCGACGATAACAACTTTTGTAGAATCATCGGCGGGCATAGCAGAGGGCGGCAAGACGGGCTTAACAGCTTTGACAGCGGGCTGTTTGTTTTTACTTGCGTTATTTTTCTCACCGGTATTTTTGGCGATACCTGCGTTTGCGACGGCTCCGGCGTTGATAATGGTTGGTTTCCTCATGATGCAACAAGTCGCCAAAATTAATTGGACGGACGATATTTTAACGGCGATTCCCGCTTACATAACAATTTTCTCGATGGCGTTCATGTACTCGATTTCGGAGGGAATTTGTTTCGGAGTTATTTCCTATACGATTCTGCATGTCTTTTCGGGCAAAGCTAAGGACGTTACGCCGCTCATGTATATTTTGACGGTGTTGTTTATCCTGAAATATATCTTCCTCTGATTCGGAGTGATTGTCATGACGAAAATTGAACTGAAAAATTTAATCGCCTGCGCGGCGGGCAGAATTAAAGCGGATTTGGTTATAAAAAATTGTCGGATAGTGAATGTATTCAACGGCGAAATAACTTCGGGCGAAGTCGCGATTTATGACGGAAAAATAATCGGCATGGGAGCGGTTGAATATGACGGCGAACAAATCTTTGACGCGGGCGGAAAATATCTTGCGCCCGGTTTTATCGACGCGCATATTCATATTGAATCATCTTACATAAGCCCCGAACAGCTCGGCAGAATTATTGTACCTTGCGGCACGACTTCGATAATCGCCGACCCGCACGAAATCGCCAATGTTTGCGGACTGCGCGGACTTCGTTATATGCTTGACGCCGCACAGAGGACTAAACTTAATGTTGTTTACGCAATGCCGAGTTGTGTACCTGCGACGCCGTTTGAAGACGCGGGAGCAATTCTTGAGGCGGCTGATATGGCGGAACTTTTGGGCGATGAAAATATTTTCGGGCTTGGAGAATTCATGAACGCGCCGGGTATAATCAACTGTGATGATAAAGTTTTGGATAAAATTTTGCTCGCGCAGAAATTTGGCAAGCTGATTGACGGACACGCGCCGAATGTCAGCGGAAAAAGTTTAAATGCTTATCTGAGCGCGGGAATAGTCGGCGACCACGAATGCAGAACGCTTGCCGAAATGAATGAACGCATTGCAAAGGGCACGTATGTTTTGATTCGCGAAGGTTCGGCTTGCCGCGATTTGAAGGCATTGATAAAAGGCGTGACGCCCGCTAACAGTCGGAGGATTTTACTTTGTTCGGACGACAGACAACCCAAAACGATTTTGGAAGTCGGACATATGGACAGCAATATAAAAATGTGTGTTGAGGAAGGACTCGACCCGATAACCGCAATTCAAATGGCGACGATTAATGTTGCTGAGGCATTCAGACTTTATGACAGAGGTGCGATTAAAATTGGTGCCCGCGCAGATTTGGTTTTGCTTGACGACCTTAAGAATTTCCGCGCAGATAAAGTTTGGATTGGCGGCGAGCTTGTAGCCGACAGCGGGAAATATCTTCCCGAAATTATTCCCGCCGATATTTCGAGCGTTCGCGGCAGCGTTAAGGTTAAAGATTTTTCTGTCGACCGTTTGAAAATGAATTTGACGAGCGGCAAGGTTAATGTGATAAAAATTTTGCCCGGCGGCGTCGTGAGCAAAAAAATTATCGCCGAAGTCAAACGCGACGATTCGGGCGATTTTATTTTTGATTCCGCGCAGGATATTTGCAAAGTGGCGGTTATCGAACGTCATACAGAGACGGGCAAGGTCGGCTTGGGACTTTTGAGCGGCTACGGGATAAAACGCGGCGCGGTTGCAGTTTCTGTGGCGCATGATTCGCATAACATAATCGCGGCGGGCGTCAGCAATGAAGAAATTTTCTGCGCGGTCGACGCTTTAATTAAAATGGAAGGCGGCATGGTCTTGGTAAACGGCGGCGAAGTTATTGCGTCGATACCGTTACCGATTGCCGGTTTGATGAGCGATGCCGGCGGCAAGGAACTTAAAGAAAGTCTCGACACTCTTCACGAAAAAGCGCACTCCGAACTTGGAATCAGCAAAGAAGTTGAACCCGTCATGACTTTAACTTTTATGTCCCTGCCCGTTATCCCCGAAATTAAATTGACGGCTCGCGGACTCTTTGACTACGACAGCTTTAAATTCATTCCGATTGAGGCTTAAGTTTGAGAGTAACAAGCTTGCGAATTTTTTATGAAAAAAATCTTGACGTTTCGACGCAGTTAAAATATACTTGCGCCGAAGTTTTACGGGTAACAAATTATTTTGGAGGTTGATTGGATTGTTTTTTTCTAAAAAGAAATTAAGGTTGGCGTCGATGATAGCTTGCGGCATTTTGGCGAGCGCGATATTTACCGGTTGTGGCGGCGACAGTGCAGGCGGCGGCGAAGGCAATAAAGCTTCGGGCGATGAAATCGTTATCGGCTCCAATTTCGAGCTGACGGGTAACGTCGCGCAGTACGGAGCGAATGCCAATAACGGTCTTAAGCTTGCGATTAAGGAAATTAACGACGCGGGCGGCATTAACGGCAAGAAAATTAAAATAGTCGAGGCTGATGCGAAATCAGAGGCGGCAGAATCCGTAAACGCGGCTACAAAATTAATTTCAGATGATAAAGTCGTTGCGCTTATCGGTCCTGCAGTCACGGCGAACGTAATCGCAGAGTCGCAAGTTGCGACGGATAATAAAGTTCCGATTATCGCTCCTGCCGCCACAAATCCCGATGTCACTGTCGAAAACGGGCAAGTTAAGGATTTTGTTTTCAGAAGTTGCTTTATCGACCCGCAACAATCTGAAGTTATGGCTCAATTCGCCGTCAAAGAGTTGCAAGCTGCAAAGGCAGTAATTTATGTTGATTCCAGCTCCGATTATTCCAAGAGTCTCGGAAAGATTTTCAAAGAGAAATTCGAGGCTGACGGCGGCGTTGTAGTCATGGAAGAGGCATTCCTTGCAAAAGACCAAGACTTCAAAGCGGCATTGACGAAAATTCAAACAGCAAACGCCGATGTTATCTTTGTACCCGCTTATTATGAGGAAGTCGGCAAAATCGTCAAACAGGCTCGCGAATTGGGCATAACCTCTGCTATTCTTGGAACTGACGGTTGGGACGATGCCAAAGTTGTCGACATAGCGGGCAAAGACGCGCTCAACAATACTTTTTTCTGCACTCACTACTTTGAAGGTGACGATGAAGTTCAAGGATTCATTAAGGCTTACAAGGACGAATACAAATCAGATCCCAACGTCTTTGCGGCTCTCGGATATGACGCGGGCAAAATGTTGATAAATGCGATTGAACGCGGCGGCGATGATTCGCAAAAGATTCGTGACAACATAGAGACAATAACCGATTTGCAAGTCGGCACCGGCAAAATCACGATGGACGCGGCAACACATAACCCGATTAAAGGTATCGTCGTTATCGAGACCAAAGACGGCGTCCGCTCACTCAGAACGAAGATTGCGCCCGTAACCGCCGAAGATAAAGATCGTTCGGAAGCTTCATAAGCAATTTGAAAAAATAACACGTGACAATATCGCGATAAAAAGTTAAAATCCTCCTTGAAAATAATCGAGGAGGTTTTTTTATGGATTTTATTCATCAGCTGGTACAGCAGTTGATAAACGGCGTGAGCTTGGGCAGTATCTACGCATTAATTGCGCTGGGCTACACGATGATTTACGGCATAATAAAATTAATAAACTTTGCGCACGGCGATGTTTACATGGTCGGGGCGTATATCGGATTTGCGGCGGTGACGATAGGAAATTTGCCGATATTTCCCGCGCTGATAATCTCAATGGCGTTGACGGCGTGTTTGGGAATGTTGGTTGAAAGAATTGCCTATAAACCGCTGAGGCACGCGCCGAGAATTTCATTGCTGATAACGGCGATAGGCGTTTCATTTTTCTTGGAATATGCAAGCATGTACTTTGTAACGCCGACGCCGCGCACATTCCCCGAAGTCATGCCGAATATTTCATTTAATGTCGGCGGTTTTATCATAAACGGGCAACAGTTACTGATTTTGGGTATAACGATTGTCTTAATGGCGATTTTGACTTACATAGTACAGAAAACCAAGCTCGGCAAGGCAATGAGGGCGGCGAGTTTCGACACGGAGACGGCTCAATTAATGGGCGTCGATTCGGACAAAATTATTTCAATGACATTTTGCATAGGCTCGGCACTGGCGGCGGCGGCAGGAGTATTAGTCGGCGTCTACTACAACACGATTGATCCGCTTATGGGAATTATGCCGGGATTAAAGGCGTTTGTAGCGGCGGTTTTGGGCGGAATCGGAATTTTACCGGGCGCAGTTGTCGGCGGAATAGTTTTGGGCGTCGTTGAAGCATTGGTTGCGGGCTTTTTATCTTCGACGTTCAGAGACGCGGCGGCATTTGCTATATTAATTTTAGTTTTGCTGATAAAACCGAGCGGACTTTTCGGCAAGAATACTAATGAAAAGGTTTAATAGGAATTAGGAATTGGGAGTGAGGAATTAGGAATGAATTCTGCGCGGAAAAAAGATTTGGTAATGCTAATCTTCGGGCTGGTGCTTTACGGCATTTTACAGACGATGATTAGTGCAAAGATAATCGGCTCGTTCTGGGAGCTGAACATAATTTTAATTTGCGTGAATATAATCATGTCAGCGAGCCTGAATTTGATAAACGGATACACGGGGCAATTTTCATTGGGACACGCGGGCTTTATGGCGGTCGGAGCGTATGTCGGAGTTGTTGCGACGGTAAAATTCGGCTTGCCGTTGATAGTCGCTTTGATTTTGGGAGCGATAGCGGCCGGATTTTTGGGATTTCTAATCGGACTGCCGACGTTGCGCCTGCGCGGAGACTATTTGGCTATCGCGACGCTCGGACTCGGTGAAATAATCCGAATCGTCATCATGAATATTGATTACGTCGGCGGCGCGGCAGGCTTTAAGGGCATACCGCATTTGACGAATTTCACATGGGTATTTATGGCGATGTTAATTACGCTGTTCTTCATAAAAAATTTCGTGAACTCGTCACACGGGCGGGCTTGCATAGCGATTCGGGAAAATGAAATTGCGGCGGAGGCTATGGGTGTCAACACGACGAAATATAAAGTTCTGGCATTTACATTGGGCGCGGCATTTGCAGGAGTCGCGGGCGGTTTATTCGCTCACCAATTTTATTTAATCAGCCCGACATCGTTTACGTTCTTGTCGTCATTCAACTATTTAATAATGGTAGTAATGGGCGGAATGGGCTCAATCACAGGCTCAATCGCGGGCGCGTTCGTCGTAACGTTTATCTCGGCGGCGTTGGCGTCATTCCCCGAAGCGCGCATGATAATTTATGCGTTGGCATTGATATTGATGATGTTCTATCGTCCGCAAGGCTTATTCGGCTACATGGAGATAACGAACGTCAAGCCGATAAAAAAATTCTTGGATAAAATTTCGAGTGCAAAGGGGGCGGCAACATGATAGCACTTAAGCAAGAAGCGTTTGCCTTAATCGAGAGCATTCCCGATGACAGAAAGGATGTACTCGTTAATCTTGTAAATAATCTTCGTGAAGCATTGGGAATCAAGTCACAATCTCGCGCAGAAAAAAATTTAGCGATTATGGACGAAATCAAGGGCATTATCGGCGACGATACGGGCTGGACGAACGAAGAAGAAATGATAACGGAATTGGCAGAAATGCGGAGGCAACGATTGAATTCATGAGGAATTTTTTACAGAAAGGGGCTTTTTATGGCTGATAAAAAACATTTATTGGAAACTGTGGATGTCTCCGAAGTATTCGGCGGGCTGAAAGCTGTTTCGGATTTCAACATTTACATAGACAAAGGCGAGCTTATCGGATTAATCGGACCGAACGGCGCGGGCAAGACGACGGCATTTAACTTGATAACGGGCGTTTACAAGCCGACGACGGGCGAAATTAATTTTGACGGCGCGTCAATCGTCGGACTCAAACCTTACGAAATAACTCAACGCGGGATTGCGCGGACGTTCCAAAATATTCGATTGTTCAGCGAACTCAGCGTTCTTGACAATGTTAAAATCGCTTATCATTGCCATGTTAAATACGGCTTGACAGAAACTTTCTTGAGAATCGGGAAATATTTTGGCGAAGAAAAAGCTATCGAAGACGAGGCACTTAATTTGCTAAAGATTTTCAAACTCGACCAACATGCTTACGAAGTGGCAAAAAATTTGCCTTACGGTGCGCAAAGACGTTTGGAAATAGCGCGTGCCCTTGCCGCCAAGCCGAAACTTTTACTGTTGGACGAGCCGGCGGCGGGAATGAATCCTCAAGAAACGCAAGAGCTCATGGAAATGATTCGTTGGATTCGCAAGCAATTCGGTTTGACGGTTTTGCTTATCGAACACGACATGAGCCTTGTTATGGGCATATGCGAGCGGATTTACGTTTTGGAATACGGTATGATAATAGCTGACGGCACACCTTCCGACATTCAAAACGACCCTGAAGTTATTCGTGCATATTTGGGCGCGGAGGCGATTAATTAAGGAGGAATTTTTATGGCATACAAAACTTTAATCTTCGGCGTCGACGACTTGTTTAACGAGTTAAAGCCTTTTTATGATCTCGAAGTTCATTACGGCAATTTGGAGATTGTTGCCTTCGCTGTTATTAAAGATAAAAATGTTACTCTCGTTGACATCGCAGGTAATCCGATAAGAAATGAGGATTCACCGCAATTTCAACTTGCAATAATCTCTTCGCGAAATAATTTTTATAATCTAATGAAATTTTTGGAGTCTCTTGGTTTCCCGCGTAATCGAATTATTGACGGACGAGTTTTTAAAGTTCCACATTTTAGTTTTCATCATCTTATGGCAAATGGTATCGCCTTTGGTATTTTGGAAAAAGATTCTTTTGCTGTTAACAGCAGAGTAATTTATCCGCAGTTCTATGAATTTAAAAATTCTAATTCAAGTCTTGTCGTCGACAAAAAAAGTTATATTGTCGGAGACGCTTCAATAAAAGGAGACGGTTCTGTATCTGTCGGGAAAATTTCTTCTATAGCTCAACATGTAATATTTTCTCTGGGACAAAATTACAGTCATAATTATAAAAACATAAGCAATATACCGCTCACTTCTACTGATTGGGAATTTCCAAAAGAATTTTTGCCGCCGCAAGGAATTTGTAAGATTAATATCGGCTCGGACGTTTGGATTGGACGCGGCTGTTTTTTGAAGTCAACGAATCCGAAAAAGCCACTGGTTATCGGAGACGGCGCAGTTATCGCTTCGGATAGCGTAGTCGTTAAAAATGTTCCGCCCTATGCTATCGTTGGCGGCAACCCCGCGCAGATTATCAAATATCGTTTTCCACCCGAAGTTGTCGAATCACTGTTACGAATTAAATGGTGGGATTGGAGCCTCGATAAAATCCATGACAACTTCAAATATTTTAACGACATAGAAAAATTCATTTCACTGCATGACAAATAAAGGAGGCTTGCTTATGGCAATGCTTGAAGTCAAAGATATTAACGTTTACTACGGCGCGATTCATGCGATAAAAGGAATTAGTCTTTCGGTTGAAGAGGGCGAAATCGTTACATTAATTGGTGCGAACGGCGCGGGTAAATCTACGACGCTCCGAACAATTTCCGGATTGCTTAAGCCCAAGACCGGCGAAATAAATTTCCTCAAGAAAAATATCGCGGGAATGGCGGCGCATAAAATTGTTCGCGAAGGTATTTCTCAAGTGCCCGAAGGTCGAAAGATTTTCGCCGAAATGACCGTTCAAGAAAATTTGGAACTCGGAGCCTTCACGCGTACCGACGACAGCGAAATTCAAAACGATTTCAAAATGGTTTTCGGACGTTTCCCGCGCCTTGAAGAAAGAAAATCTCAACTCGCAGGAACACTGTCGGGCGGCGAACAACAAATGCTCGCTATGGGTCGTGCGCTTATGAGTCGTCCGAAACTTTTACTGCTTGACGAACCGAGTATGGGACTCGCACCGCTTTTAATCAAAGAAATTTTTAATATCATTGTCGACATAAACAAGACGGGCACAACCGTTTTGCTCGTTGAACAAAATGCAAACATGGCACTTTCGATAGCCAATCGCGCTTACGTTTTGGAGACGGGCAGAATCACAATTTCGGGCGACGCCAAAGAACTCGCCGCCAGTGAAGACATCCGTAAAGCTTATCTCGGCGGCTAAAGAACAATTCACAATCAAAAATACCTCCCGAATATCGAGAGGCATTTTTTTATCCTCAAATTATTGTAACTCTGCCTTAACAAGGTCGAACAAATTGCCGCCCTTAAATAAAATCGCTTTACGAAGACCCGCCGCCTTTGCCGCCTCAATATCTCGTGCAGAATCGCCAATTAATATCGACTGCGCGGGATTGATTTTAAAATCCTCACAAGCTTTAAGGATTAATCCCGGTTTCGGCTTGCGACAATCGCAGTCGCCGCTAAAATCGGGGTGATGCGGACAATAATAAAAGCCGTCAATGTGCGCTCCAAGTTCCGATAAACTTTCCTGCATAAAATTATGAAGGGCGTCGACTTCCCGCGACGTGTAAAAACCTCTGGCAATGCCGCTTTGATTCGTAACGACGATTGCCAACAGCCCGCGTTCATTGCAAAATTTTATCGCGTCACGTGCTCCGTCAATCCATTTGAATTTTTCAATCTCCCAAAGATAACCGACCTCTTCATTCAAAACGCCGTCTCTGTCGAAAAAAATCGCCCGATTCATTTTTTACTCCGCAAATTTTTTGAAGACTATGCAAGCATTATGCCCGCCAAAACCGAACGAATTTGAAATCGCCGCGTTGACTTCGTGCTCCTGCGCCTTATTCGGAACATAATTTAAATCAAGTCCCTCGTCGGGCGTCTCGTAATTAATTGTCGGGTGAACTATGCTGTTCTCAATCGATAAAACCGTCGCAACAGCCTCGACACCGCCTGCCGCGCCGAGCATGTGCCCCGTCATAGACTTTGTAGACGAAACGGGAATTTTATATGCGTATTCACCGAAAAGATTTTTAATCGCCTCAGTCTCGCCCTTGTCATTAAATTGCGTCGAAGTTCCGTGCGCGTTAATGTAGTCAATTTCTTCAGGCTTGAGTCCCGCGTCGTCAATCGCAAGTTTCATGCACTTTGCTTGAGTAATTCCGCCGGGCGCAGGTGTCGTTATGTGATAAGCATCATCATTTCTGCCGTAACCGACTATCTCGGCGTAAATGTGCGCCCCGCGAGCTTTGGCGTGTTCCAAATTCTCCAAAACAATAATCCCTGCGCCTTCGCCCATGACAAAGCCGCTGCGATTTTTATCAAACGGTCTCGACGCATGAGCCGGATCTTCATTATGGTCGGAACAAAGAGCCTTCATAGCCGCAAAACCCGCGACGCCTGCCGGTGAAATCGCCGCCTCCGTGCCGCCTGCTATCATTATGTCAGCCTCGCCGTATTGAATCAATCGAAATGCATCACCGATAGCATTCGTACCCGACGCGCAAGCCGTAACTATGCATTCGCAAGCCCCGCGAAGTTGGAAAGCAATCGCGACATTGCCCGCCGCCATATTCGTAATCGCCATCGGGATAAAAAACGGACTGATTCGCGACACGCCCTTATCAAAGAGCTTTTGATATTGATTATGCAAAGTATCCATGCCGCCGATACCCGTACCGATAAAAACGCCTGCGCGGTCTTTATCGATTTTCTCAAGGTCGAGTTTGGAATCCTCAATCGCGAGCCGCGTCGCCGCCAATGCAAATTGCGTGTATCTGTCCATGCGCTTGAGTTCCTTTTTGTCAATGAACTGCACAGGATCAAAATCCGGAACTTCGCCCGCTATCTGTGCGCTAATCTCCGAAGCGTCAAAGCGTGTAATTTTCACTATGCCGTTTGTGCCCGCAATTAATGCCTTCCAAAAATTTTCCTTGCCCGTGCCTACAGGCGTAATTGCTCCCAAACCCGTGACGGCAACTCTTTTTTTCTCAATCAAAATTATCAGCCTCCATAAAATATTATAACTATCCTTTACAGGTCATAAATGTCTTGATACTTTTTAATCAACTCGTCAAGCTTCTTGCAATAATTTTTTTTGAACTTCTTGCCCTCCGCCGATTTGAAATCCCAACCGTTTAACTGGTCGAAGGCAAATTCCAATCGGCGTAAAAGTACAGTGTCAATAAAATGAGTCAAGGCGTCGTCAACTATGTTCAGATAAAGTTCCTTCTCGTCGACGTTGCGGCTCCTGATTTCCTCCATTTCGGAGAAACTGATACGAAAAATTTGCTCCGTCCTAATCATTTCCTCAACCACGATTAAATTCTCAACAGTATTCATCGCGCCTGCCCAATCGTCGCCGCTCTCTTTATCGTTAATCAAACTCTCCTCGAAGTCAAAACCCTTCTCAACCATATTTTCAATAAGTTTATGTCTTTGTTCTAAGGTGTCAAGTTTCATTTTTAAATCCTCCCTGCCAAAAATTTTAACACGCCCTGCATTTTCAAGCAAGGATAATAATTTTCTTGTAAAGGTTTGTCAAATTTTATATAATGACCCAAAAAAATTGCGGAGGATTCAGGTAATGCGTCGATATGCGATTTTCATTTTAACGGCGTTATTGATAGTCTTGGCGGCGGTTGCGGGCATGAGTTTTCCGGCGGTTGCGGATAAAAAAATATCGGGCTTGCCGACTTCGGAATTGACGGCTTATACGACTTTGCCGGCTGAAACGGCTTCGGTATTGGCTGAAGTCTACGAGCGCGAGGCTCACGTCCGAATAAACTTTGTGCCGATGAATTCGCAAGAGATTTTGCAGGAGATAAGAAATGACGCTGTTTCAGACCCGACAGTAGTTAGGACGGTTGATATAGTCCTTGCCGACAGCAAGATTTTAAAGGAGGCGGCTGATTTAAATTTGCTGACGCCTTACACGTCCGAGACGAATGACGCAGTTCGCGACGTTTTCAAGGACGAGCAAGACCGTTGGATAGGCGTTTGGTACGACCCGATAGTTTTCTGCGCGAACAGGGATTATTTACGCTCGACGGTTGATATACCCGATACATGGGAAAAACTTTCGGCGGCAAAGAATATGCGCGTAGGGATAACGGATTTTTTGGCGGCGGAGGCTTCGGCGAATTTGTTACTGCAACTCGTCGGGAATTTCGGAGACGCAAAGACCTACGAAATTTTGGAGGGCATTCATCCCAAAGTTGTACAGTACGCAAAATTTTTATCAAATCCCGTACGGCAAGCGGGCATGGGCGAAGTTGATATATCGGTCGCGGTCGAGAGCGAGACTTTACGCTACTTGCAAAACGGTTATCCGCTGAAGATAATTTATCCCGCCGACGGCACGAGCTATTTATTAACGGGCTTTGCGATAACTACGAATGATATAGCCAAGAATCAAGTTGCGTCGAAATTTGCCGATTGGTTATTGGGCGACGAGGCGCAACTTTATCTGCAGACGAACGGATTTTATTTTATCCCGACGAATCCGCAGACGTTGGCTTACAAATCATTTGCGGGGAAGAATCTTTTGCTTTTTAATAATCAGCCGAATTTTTCCGAGAAACAGCGGCAAGAATTTTTATATCGTTGGATTAATGATGTCAGGTTGAAGTAGGGAGGAAAAAATTTTGAAAGCAGGCTTTGTGAGTTTGGGCTGTGCAAAAAATTTAATTGATACTGAGGTTATGCTCGGCATAATGCGGAAAAACGGAATAGAAATTACTGCAAATCCTGCCGACGCCGATATTTTAATCGTCAACACTTGCGCCTTCATACTTTCGGCTAAGGAAGAGTCAATCACGACGATTTTAAATCTTGCCGATTATAAGGCGGGCAAATGTCGTTCGCTGATAGTGGCGGGTTGTCTCGGTCAGCTTTACAAGGAAAATCTTTTGGAGGAAATGCCCGAAGTCGACGCGATTATCGGAACGGGCGCATGGAACAGGATTATGGAGGCGATTGAGGAAACTCTTTGCGGACGGCGTGTGACTTTAATCGGCGAGCGCGAAATTATTTACGACGCGAAGACGCCTCGAATCAGGACGACGCCCGATTATACGGCTTATGTTAAAATTGCGGAGGGTTGCAACAATCGCTGTTCGTTCTGTTCGATACCGTTGATTCGCGGACGGCAAATTTCCAGACCGATTGAAGATATAAAGTCGGAAGTTGAAAAGCTTTCGGAGCAGGGAGTTAAGGAGATAAATTTAATCGCGCAGGATACGACTGCTTACGGCACAGATATTTACGGCAAGCCGCAACTGGTTGAACTTCTGCGCGAGCTGGTTAAGATTGAGAAAATTCGTTGGATAAGGATTTTATATTCTTATCCGCGCAGATTTACGGACGAGCTGATTGATTTAATCGCCGGCGAGGAAAAAATTTGCAAGTATGTTGATTTGCCTTTGCAACATGCGAGCGACAAGATTTTAAAGCTGATGAATCGCCCCGACAATCGCAAATCGATTGAGGCATTGCTTAAAAAAATTCGCGAGAAAATTCCTGACGTTGCAATTCGTTCAACATTTATAGTCGGCTTTCCGGGCGAGACGGACGAAGATTTTTTGGAGCTGAAAAATTTCCTGCAAGAACAACGGCTTGACAAGGTTGGAATTTTCACATATTCGCGGGAAGAAGACACGGCGGCTTACGATTTGCCCGACCAAATTTCGGAAGAGGTAATGCAGGAGCGTTATCACGAATTGATGAGTTTGCAAAGTTTGATTTCGCAGGAGATAAATGAATCGCTTGAGGGGCGGGAGCTTGAAGTTTTGATAGAAAATCGCGACGAAGAAGTTCCCGAAGTTGTGGCAGGTCGTTCTTATCGAGACGCGCCGGAAGTTGACGGGCTTGTTTATATCGAGAACGACGGGCGCAGTAAGGCGGGCGATATAGTTCGCGTAAAAGTTTTGGCGGGCTTTGTCTACGATATAGCGGCTGAGAGGATTGATTGACATGGAAAATTTCACAGTCGCGACGGCGGAGAGTTGCACGGGCGGATTAATAGCAAGCCGATTAACGGATATATCGGGCGCGTCGGCTTACGTCAAGGGCGGAATCGTGGCTTATAACAATGACATAAAAAAAAACGTCCTGCATGTCAAAGCAGAGACGTTGGAAGAATTCGGAGCTGTCAGCAGTCAAACGGCATTGGAAATGGCGGCTAATGTTCGCGAGATTTTTTCTTCAACAATCGGATTGAGTACAACGGGCGTTGCCGGACCTTTAACCAGCGAGGGAAAACCTGTGGGCTTGGTTTACGTGGCGATAGTCGGAGAAAATTTTTCGGAGGTCAGAGAATTTCATTTCAAGGGCAGTCGCACGGAGATAAAATTTCTGGCGGCAGATGAGGCGTTCAACCTTTTAATGGAAAAAAGATAGTTCACGAAAAGTGGTCTTCATGTCAGATAAAAAAATTTTTTTGGCTTATGCGGCGTTGTATTATTATCTTGGCGAAGTTTTTTACATAGATATAGGGCAACCCGCCGCGCCGCAATATTTTTTGCCGCCGATTCCGATAACAATAGCTCTTTTATGGCTGATTCAATATTCATCGGGCGAAAAATTATTTTCAAGAGCGCATTTGCCGAATTTATTAACGGGGCTTGCATGGTGCATGGCGTTTCCGTTGTTTTATACGTGGACTTATCAACGGCAATGGTTTATGTCGCTGATTTATTATGATTTTGCAGTAGGAACGGCGATTTTTATATTTTTGTCGAGCGCGGAAGTTTTATTATTTCTGACTACTGACCACTTTCCACTGACCC
>JAFZIQ010000172.1 GCA_017554285.1 Selenomonadaceae bacterium | reverse complement strand
GTGTCCGTATCGGTGTCAGTGTCCGTATCGGTATCGGTATCGGTGTCCGTATCGGTATCAGTGTCCGTATCGGTATCAGTATCCGTATCGGTATCAGTGTCCGTATCGGTATCGGTGTCCGTATCAGTGTCCGTATCGGTATCAGTGTCCGTATCGGTATCCGTATCGGTGTCAGTGTCCGTATCGGTATCAGTGTCCGTATCGGTGTCAGTGTCCGTATCGGTATCCGTATCGGTGTCAGCGTCGGCATGAATAATGTTGATTAATTTTCCGGTTTCCGGATCGAATACGAGAATATGATCTTCGTCAACATCATCGGTTACATATTTCTTTCCATTAACCGTGATAGTAGCATTTTCTGCATCGGATACTAAGGAGACAATGCCCTCAGCCGTGACGGTTGCATCTTTTGCCACGCCAAGAATGGACAACTGATTGCTTAAGTTAATTATCGAATAATCGGTTCCGATATTGTCGACAGTAATCTTCTTTTCGTTGACAGTAAATTCTTTTGCCTCTTCAATTTGCGTAGAAACATTGAGCGTACCGGCTGCAGTCACATCGCCTCTGCCACTGGCAACACTTACGGCAATGGCACCGTCGTCGCCTATCGAAACCCAACCGCCTCTGTTTTCATAGGAAAGGCTGATTGCGTTATCCGGATCTGAGTCTACATCTTCTTTGAAAGAATTGACGATAACAGCATCGCCGCTTGCAATACTGTTAATATTCAAAGCGGTATCGGTCTTTTCAATGGCAACATCATCCGAGCCGATTCCGGCGAGGTTAAACTTGACAGCATTAGCTGCATCATAAGAACCGCTGTAGAGAGTTACACCCGTACCAATCTCAGTTAAAGTACCCTCGCTGCCTCTTGAAATTTTGTCGCCTGCGCCGAGAACAATACCTTTGACTGCCGCTTCTTCACCGGAGTCTATCAAAACCGAAGCCGTGCTGCCGCTGACAACGTAATTGTCACCAAATTGCGCGTTGTTAAACTCACTTGCCGAGTAGAGATTATCGGCAATCTTTGTAAACGTGTAAGCCGCCGTCTTGGGAAGATTATCCATACCCAAAGCATCATCTTCTGTTGCGCCTTTGTATATGGTGAAATCATCATTAGCCGCAAGAGAAGCAGGAATGGTTACTTTATCGCCTACAGTTGTAAGATAAAAACCGGTTACAGCACCCTCGTCTACACCGATAGAAGCATCATCAGCTGCCATAGCATAAGTCAATGCATTTTTGCCGACGGTAATTGTGCCTTCCTTCGGAGCAACAATTTTTGCCGCCCCATCCGTTCCATCGAAAGTTGCACTATCTGCCACTTTAACGACTTTGATGCTTTCCGCACCTTCAGTTGTTATCTCATAAGTGAACGGCTTATCGACGGTAAGTTTATTCGCCGCTTCTGCGCCGCCGACATAAACGGTCGCTCCGCCTTCTGCCGTAACTTGGAATGAGCCGGTGGATATGTCAACATAAGACAGCTTGCCTTGGGCGATATTAACAGCATCTTCCGCGCCTGTTACGCCGGTAAATCCGAGAGTAAGGTCTCCAACGGTAAGTGTTGCACTGCCGAGATTCTTAATGGGAACGGCTTCATCAGCAGAAGCACCAACATCCGAACCTGTTGTAATTGTGCCTGCACCTTCGCCGGGCAATTTGATTTCTTCAATAGAAGTTATTACATTAAAAGATGTATCGTCATCGTCGCTAATAACTACCGGCTCGCCTAAGGAACCGGAAACAGTCACAGTTCCGCTGAAGTCCGAACCGACACTGACATTTGCACTGTTCCAGTAATACGCACCGTTAGTACCGGCAGTCGCATCATCCGGTCTGACAGCCGAGACAGTTGCCACAGTACCATCGCTGGTAACAATTACTACGTCACCAAAACGCTGGAGGTCAAACCTAAACAAATCAACCATGTAAATAAAACTCCCTTCACAAATCTCGTCTGTTAAGTCTTTGCCGAGATTTATCAGAAAAATTTTGATAGTGATCCGAAAGTAATCAAGGAGCTTCGGATTGTTAATAATTGAATCCGAAAACTAAGCCTTGCGAGTCGAATGAAATCGGATCATCTTTACGAATTCCTCAAACACCATATTGAAGAATTTCTATGAGTACGTCTGACTTTTTCAAAAGCGGAAGCCTTAACCGCCACGCTGTTTTTTACGGCAGAACGCTTTTACCGCCAACCGATAATCAGCTACTTTGGAGCTAAAATCAAAACAGCGTCGAATCGGCAAATATAAAAGGATTCGCCGTTCCAAACGCCACAAAAAAACTTTGACCTCAACCTCAAGTTCCCCAACTTCGGTTAAAATCCCCCTTTACATGACAAGCCCGCGTCCACCAAACGCCGCAACCGTCAGGCAGATAATATTGCAGAAATAAAATTTTGTCAATCACCAAAAGTTAAAGTTCACCCAGAAAAATAATTTTCCCGAATCTCATCGGCAATCCGTTCAATGTTATTGGGCAGAAAATGAATGTTGTAGCCGACGAAATAAGGCGACGTGGCGTAGCGCGGCATGACTTTGGCAAAGATTTTATCTGCGCGGCGGTAGAAAAAAATATTGTAGCTCGTGCAACGCTTGTTGAAAAAATTCATGACGTAATGAACCGCAACTTGAATGAAATCTGCAAGAGTATCGATTGAGCCGCCCGCCTCCATAACAAAATTCAGTTCGCCGAATCCGACTCGCGGACAATTTGAAATATTGAACTCCACGCCGTCACACTCGGCAATTATAATCCCGCGCAGTTCCGCTTCATCAAAGAGCAATTCGGATTTCAATTTCGGAAAGCCGACAATTTGCATATGCGGATGACGAATCGTCCCGCCGCTCATTATCCCGTAGTTTTTGAAGAATAAGACTTCCTCATATTTGCCCGACGCCAAAAGATTTTGCCATTGCTTAACGCCCATTTTTATTACGCGCCGCATTTTCTCTTTGGGATAAGCGGGCATATCGATTTTGCACTCGCGCCCTTCAATCAAAACAAATTGGTCGGCTCCTTCGATTACGTGATACTTATTCTTCAGAAAGATTATGTCGCCGTCAACCTCGATTATGTCAGTCAAATGCTCCACGTCGCAAAACGGACAGGCGTTATCGGCGTGAATCATATTTTCGGGCTATGTCCTGCCAATATCCGTATTGAACTTTATCAAATTTATATCCACGCTCAACGCCTCCCATCACTTATTAAAATGTTCAGCCCATTTTTTCTCAACCAAACTTTTATTCGCCGCGAGCCACTTCATTATTCTGTTTAAATCTTTAGCAGGAATCATGCTTTTATTATGCTCCAAACGCGGTTCCTCTTCAATCCAAATTTTTGTCGCGTCGACAGAAGGCTTTCCTTTGCAAACGTGAACATGAACAGGTTCATTATTTTCGTTCGACCAAAAGAAAATCAGATAACCGAGCAACTTAGAGACTTGCGGCAATTTCGGCACCGTCCTCGCGAGCAATTTCCCAAATCAAAAATGCGTTTGTCCGCGCATAGTCCAAAAGCCGCGCAGATTCTTCCGTCGTAAAGCCTTTCGACTTTTTTATTTTCAGAGAAGGTAAAGTTGCCTCCAAAAAATCAAAGCCGTTTTCGTTCGGGCGTTCAAAATAAATTCGGATATATTCCATACCGGAGCGATTAATTTTTATGTCGCTGAAAGTCAAAGTGACTTCGTCAATCTCCGAAAAAAAATATTTCACGTGTCGTCACTCCATTATCAATCTGCATTTCAAAAAGGATTATGCCACACGGCGGCGAAAAAGGCAATTAGGAACCGAGAATCGGGGATTAGGGAGTAGATTTAAGATAATGACAGAAACTAAATCGAACGAAAAATTCTTGAAGGGCACATTCATTTTAACGATAGCGAGTTTCGTCGTTAAGGTAATCGGCTCTTTGAATTGGATTTTCGTCTCAAGAATACTGGGCGGCGAAGGCATCGGACTTTATCAAATGGCGTTTCCGATATACTTTTTCGCAATGACAATTTCACAAGCGGGCGTGCCCGTAGCAATTTCGATAATTACGGCGGAGCGCGTCGCCTTAAAAGATATATTCGGAGCCAAACGCGTTTTCAGAATCTCAATGTTCCTCATGTTGATGACGGGAATAATTTTTTCCGTGTTGACGTATTTATCGGCGGATTGGTTAATCGAATGGCAATTCATACGCGACCCGCGAGCACATTTGTCGATAGTGGCATTATCGCCGACGATTTTCTTTGTAACTTTCTTGGCGGCGTCGAGGGGATATTTGCAAGGTTGGCAACGCATGACGCCGACGGCAGTCAGTCAGATAGTCGAGCAAATTTTCCGCGTAATAGTAATGATAATGCTTGCGGATTTATGTTTGCCGCTGGGATTGGAATACGCGGCGGCGGGCGCGAGTTTGGGCGCATTGGCGGGCGCGGTGACGGGCTTAATCGTCTTGGTTTATTTCCACATAAAATTAAATCGCGACATTGAGCGGACTTACGGCGTAGATTTAAAACCGTTGCCGGAAACCAAACATGAATCGCGACTTTCAATCATCAAGCGGATTTTCAAATTGGCGTTGCCTGTCAGTGCGGCGTCGATAATGTTGCCTGTCGTGTCGAATTTAGATTTAATGATAGTGCCTCAGCGATTGGAGGTTGCGGGCTATTCTGTTCGGCAAGCGACGGAGCTTTTCGGATATTTAACGGGAATGGCAGTACCGCTGATAAATTTAGCTACGATTTTAACGGCGTCATTGGCGGTGTCGATAGTTCCCGCGATTTCGGAGGCGCGGACGTTAAAAGATACCGCAAGGATTTTCAGACAGACGGCGGCGGCAGTGAGGATTTCAAACTTTGTATGTTTCCCTGCGTTCGTGGTAATGTTTTTTTTGGCGACGCCGATAGCGAGTTTAATTTACAATGCGCCGGGCGCGGGCGATGCCGTCATGATTTCTGCGGTATCGATAATTTTGCTCGGACTTCATCAAGTATCGACGGGCGTATTGCAAGGACTCGGACATACAACAATTCCTATGATCAATATGATTTTGGCGGCGGCGGCAAAGGTCGTTTTGAATTGGACGTTGACGGCAATACCTTCATTGGGAATCATGGGCGCGGCTTGGGCGACGGCAGCTGATATGGGCGTCGCGGCGTTCATAAATCTTTACTTCATACACAAATACATAGGTTATAAAATGGAAGTCGGACAACTGTTTAAGACAATCTGCGCGTCGGGAACAATGGCATTGGTCGTTAAATTTTTCTATGACTTGACGATAGCGGAATGGCAAATGGAAATATTCTCGACGTTCGGGGCGATATTTGCGGGCTGTATAGTTTATGTGGCAACGCTGGCAATGATAGGCGGCTTGCTTGAAGAGGATATGGCTCGAATTCCGATGATTGGCAGATTCGGCATTAAAATTTTCCGCAAGCTTGGGATTTTCAAATCATGAAAAAAATTTTACTTGTATATAACCCTGTGTCGGGTCACGCGGCATTTAAAAATGAGCTCGACGCTGTAATAGAAAATTTTCAACGGCACGGGATATTTTTATCGATTTATCGAACCTGCGCGGACGACAATTCTGCTTTTGCCGATTGCGTTAAGATTTCTCAAGCGGAAGGAGTCATTGCGGCGGGCGGTGACGGAACTTTACATGCGGTGATTAATTGGCTCAAAAAAAATTCGCTTGATTTACCCGTCGGAGTAATCGGTTCGGGAACTTCAAACGATTTTGCGGCTCACTTAAACATTGACGCCGAGAAATATTTTGACATTATAGCTGAGGGCAGGACGCGCCCCGTTGATTTGGGATTGATTAACGGCTCGGAATATTTTATCAACGTGGCAAGTGCGGGCGTCTTTACTTCGATAGCGCATGAAGTCAATTCTCGGCTTAAAAATTTTTTGGGCAAGAGTGCATATTATCTGCGCGGGCTGGGCGAGCTTAAGAATTTTAAGACTGTGCCCCTTGAGATAATCGCTGACCGCGAAAGTTATTCGATTGACGCCTTTTTATTTTTGATATTGAATTCGCCTTCCGTCGCGGGCTTTAAGAAAATTTCCGATTCCGCGCAGATTGACGACGGAAAATTGGATTTACTCGCGCTGAAAAAATGTTCGCCGCCCGCATTGGTGAGTTTGGCTAAAAAAATTTTGGCGGGCGAGAGCCTTCAAGCTGACGAAAATATTTTCAGTTTGCAGTCTGAAACTTTTGAGATAAAATCTTCCGCCGAATTGACGAGCGACCTTGACGGCGAAGTCGGGGACGTATTGCCGATTAGAATTGAGACGATTAAACACGCGATAAACTTTTTCGGATAAAAAAATTTGCCCTTCCGAATCGGAGGGGCTTTTTGTTTATTGATTATATGAGAGTTGCTCCGGTGAATTGACGGGTTCATTGCGCATTGTGTCATAGGGCGTAGTTACTCGGCGTTGAGTGCCCGCAAATAACATTTCGGTAAGCTGTGCAGCGGCTTCGGGCTCCATTTTCGCCAAAATATTTGCAACCGAGTCTTCGCTCATACGTTGAAGAATTAAAACGGTTGTATCCCAATCGACGTTGATTAAAGCATTGGCGGCGGCTTCAGGTTTCATATTCTCATAAATCTTTGCAAGGCGAGCGACACGCTTTTTTTCTTCTGCCTCGCGTTGAGCGCGTTGTTCATCGATAGCTTTCTTATCGATTTTAACTTCCGTAGCTTTAGGAGCTGGCTTTTCTTCGACTGCGGGTTCAGGTTCGGGATTTTTTTCTGATTCGGCTTCCGGCTCCGGTTCTTTGGGAGGCCACTCGACGCCTTCGGGTACTTCAAAATATCTGCCGTTACCGACAATCGGCAAGCGATAAAGTCCCAGTTCTTCATTAAGCATGGCGACGTTTTCGGTAGTAAGGACGCCGTATTTAACCGCCGCGATAAAGCCGCCGACAATCAAAACCGCCAACAGAATCAGTCCGAGAAAAATATTTCTTATCGTGCCGAAGAATGATGATTCTTTTTTAGGTTGCTCTTCGGGGTTATCGTTCAGTTCGTCATTAACAGTTTCATCAGTCGATTCGGTATTTGATTCGGTGTTATTATTTAATTCGTTATTATCGCTCAAGGAAATCACCTTCAAAATTTTTCTGCTGATTGATTCTGCCGACAAAAAATTTTTCCTGCCTTTGTGCTAAAATATTTATGGAGGGAAATTTTATGTGCGAATTATGTCCGAGACGTTGCCGCGTTGACCGCGTTAATAAATTGGGATTTTGCGGAGCCGGTAAAAATCTGCGCGTCGCATTGGTGAGTTTGCATAAATGGGAGGAGCCGTGTCTTGTCGGCGAAAAAGGCGCGGGAACTATTTTTTTCTCGCATTGCAATTTGAAATGTGTTTACTGCCAAAACTTTTCAATCAGTCATGAGGGTTTTGGCGCGGAAATTTCGATTGAGCGATTGGCAGAAATTTTTATTGAGCAACAGGCTCGCGGCGCGGCTAACGTTGAACTTGTGACGCCGACGCATTACACAGATAAAATCTGCGCGGCGATTGATATTGCTAAGGAGCGCGGATTAACGTTGCCGATAGTCTGGAATTCAAACGCCTATGAAAATCTTGAGACGCTTGAACTTCTGCGCGGGCGCGTTGATATTTTCTTGCCCGACTTAAAATATTTTGATGACGAACCCGCCAAAACTTTTTCCAATGCGCCGAATTATTTTGCGACAGCCTCCGCCGCTATTAAGAAAATGTTTGAACTGGTCGGCTCCGCGCAGATTGTAAACGGTTTGATGATTCGCGGCGTGATTGTCCGTCATTTAATCTTGCCGAATTTCAGATGCGATTCGATGAAGATTATTGATTGGCTTTACGAAACTTTCAGCGACGAAATTTTTATCAGTCTTATGAATCAATACACGCCGATTTTCCGCGCAGTCGAATTCAAAAAAATAAGCCGCTCGCTGACGACTTTTGAATATCAATCTGTCGTCGAGCACGCGAGCGAGCTTGGCATTAAAAATTGCTTTATTCAAATCGGCAAGACCGCCGACAAAAATTTTATCCCGAATTTTAATCTGGAAAACGTTACTCAACTTTGATTCCGTGAATTTCTTCGGCAAGTCGTTGCAGTGATTCGACTGTACGAACACCGGGCGTAATCTCAGAAAGTTTAACCTTAACGAAATGATTTTCGCGGACGGCAGTCACGTTTTGAAGTTGCGGATTATTTTTAATCGTCGCAACCTTTTCTTGAAAATCGTCGTCATTGCGAACGCCGTTGCTGTAATCGGCTATGATTATGTAATCGGGATCTGCCGCAACGACACTTTCCCAACTCGTCGCCGCCCAAGTCTTATCGACGCCCGCGCCTTCCATGACGTTATCGGCTCCGATAAGCTTTAAAATGTTTGTCGTATAGCCTTTAAACGCCGTAAAGGGTTGTCCGTCGCTCGAATCATAAATAAAAATCTTCTTATGCGGTAAGTCTTTAATCTTGTCTTGAACAGTGGCTAATAATTTCTTCTGCGCGTCGACCCAAGCCGTTGCCTTATCATTGACGCCGAAAATCTCGCCGTATTTAATCATGTCTTCAAAGACAGTATCCAAATCTGCGTCGAGTTTCTGCATTGATGACGGAATAAAAATAGGGACGCCTTGCGAAGTGATTCTTTCGGCGGGAATGCCGCGCTTAGTAAAAGGAACTTCCCAGCCCGTCGCGAAGTCCGGATTCTCCGCCATAAACGTTTCATAGGAAGGCCACTTTTCGGCAAGCACTTTAACTTTGTCGTAGGACTCTTGCAACGGCGGATAAATTTCTTCTTCCTTCATTGCCGTGCCGACCATTTTGTCTTCAAGTCCGAGTGCCAACATCATTTCCGTCGTAGCTTGCGACATTGAAATTGCCCGCGCAGGTATTTTGTCGACTTTGGCGGTTACTTCCTGCCCGTCAAGCATTTCCGTCCACGAAACTTCAGACGTTGCCGCAGGCGCAGGAGCTGGATTTTCTCCGCAACCCGTCAACCCGAATGTAAGAGCGATTGTCGACAGCCCTATTACAATGCCCTTTTTCCAAAACTTTTTTCTCATAAAAACTGCCTCCGATTTTTGAAATTTTGCTCATACATTCCGCTAATAATTTATATATGTGCGTCCTTCGCGCTCAAACTTCACGAAAGGTACGCCGAATATCTTTTCCAATAAATCGGGTTGCATAATTTCTTTTGCCGTTCCTTGCGTCAATGCCCGACCTTTTACCATTATCAAAACGTCGTCGCAATACTGAATCGCCAATGATAAATCATGCAGGACGATTATAACCGTTTTGCCGTATGCCCGCAACGTTTTCATCAGCGCAATTTTATATTTAACGTCAAGATGATTCGTCGGTTCGTCCATTAAAATTAATTCGGGTTCCTGCGCCAATGCCTTTGCAATCAATACGCGCTGAATTTCGCCGCCCGACATTTGGCTTAACTTGCGCCGTGCCATATCGATAATCCCGACACTTTCCATAGCTCGCCGCGCAATTTTTCTGTCTTCGTCGGTATAGTCGCGAAATTTTTTTTTGTAAGGAAAGCGTCCCATAACTACGACATCTTCAACGCGAAAATCGGCAATCATCTTTTGCTGTTGAGGCAATACCGACACTTGGAGCGCATAACTTTCTGCAGAAATTTTATCAACGTCTTTTCCCTTGAAATAAACGGCATTTGAACTGCGCCGCGTCTTACTAAGAAAAGACATAAGCGTTGACTTGCCGCTACCGTTCGCGCCGATTATCGCCGTAATTTTTCCTTCGGTAAAAGTTGCGTTGACGTTATCCAAAATTTTTTTCTCGCCAATAACGTAAGATAAATTTTTGACTTCGATAATATTCATCATGAATCCTTATACTGCCGATTGATAATTTGCATGAATACGGGCGCACCCAAACACGCCGTTAAAATTCCTATGGGAACTTCTTCGGGCGCGAACATCGAACGAGCCATTACGTCCGCCCAAACCATTACGACTGCTCCGATTAAACTTGTAAACCACAGCATAACTGCATGACGCGATTCGCCGATAAATCTTGCAATGTGCGGAATTACCAGCCCGATAAAGCCGATTATCCCCGCTATCGATACCGTGACGGCAACCGCCATTGACGAAATTAAAACTACCGCTTGTTGCATTCGCTCAGTCGATAAGCCTAAATGTTGCGCTTCTTCTCTGCCCAAAAGTATCAAGTCCAATTCGTGGCGGAATAACCAAATAAATATCATCAACACAATCAACACCGTTGCGGCAATCGGAATCATCGTCCATTGTATCCCCGTAAAACTTCCCATTAACCAAAACATTGCACTGCGGACTTGCGCCTCATTCTTTGAGCCGTAAATTTCAAGCATCGTGAACGCCGAAAATAACGCCGAAATTCCCATACCGATTAACACAAGTTTAATCGGGCTGTTGCTTGTGCCTGCAATGTGGACGACGATAACTGTTGCAAGTGCCGCACCTAAAAACGCTCCGACATAGACGCCGTAAGGAGCAAAAATCTGCGCGACGCCCGTTATAATGCAAAAAACGGCTCCCATGCCCGCGCCCGACGACACGCCTAAAATATACGGGTCGGCTAGATAATTTTACGAAACCGTCTGCATAAGCATTCCCGTTAAGGATAAAATCGCGCCGCTTATCGCCGCAAATAAAATTCTCGGAATTCGTATGTCAAAAATTATCATTGAGTTAGGCGAATCCGTTCTGTTGCCTTGTAAAAAATTTTCAACCTCGTCCGCGACGATTCCGAGTTCAATTTCAATCGAGCCGAAACAAATTGCCGTTATCATGCTCGCCAAAAGAAATATCGTCAACAACGACACTCTGAAATATAATTTTTTATTTTCCATTCTCCGTTAGTCGCTTAAAAATTTTTTTCAATGATAACACGGCAAGACTTTAAAACGCAATGAAAATTTGCTTTACAATTCTTAGAAAATTTTCTAAAATAGCGGCGTGGTATTTTGATAAGGGAAAAGGGATAAGAGAAAAGGGATAAGGGAAAACCCTTTACCCCTGATACCTGAATCCTTAACC
>JAFZIQ010000171.1 GCA_017554285.1 Selenomonadaceae bacterium | reverse complement strand
GGTACAAGGAAGATATTGCGCTCTTCGCCGAAATGGGCTTTAAATGTTTCAGATTCTCCATAAGTTGGGCGCGAATTTTCCCGAACGGTGATGATGCCGAGCCTAACGAAGCAGGCTTTAAATTTTATGAAGACGTTATCGACGAATGCAGGAAACACAGTATCGAACCGCTTATCACGCTGAATCATTACGAATTGCCCTTTGAACTCGTCAAGAAATATCGCGGTTATTACAATCGCAAGACTATCGACCTCTTTGTCAAATATGCGACGAATTGTTTTGAACGTTTTAAGGATAAAGTTAAGTACTGGTTGACGTTCAACGAAATTAATATGTCGCTTATGGAAGTGAACTTGGGCAATCTTTACAGCGTCGGCATTATCCAAGACGAGGATTTGAACAGAACCGCGCCTTGTAAATTCACCGAGCTTAAAGACGTTCCGCAACAGAGGATTGAGGCGTTGCACAATCAGTTTGTCGCGTCGGCTAAGGCGGTTATTGCGGGACACAAAATCAATCCCGAATTCAAAATCGGCAACATGATTTGTCATATAACTTGGTATCCTTTGACGCCTAATCCGAAAGATATGCTTGAAGACCAGCGGCGAGATTCCTTCTGTAACGACCTTTGCGGGGACGTGCAAGTTCGCGGGGCTTATCCCTGTTTTGCCAAGAAATATTATCAAGACATGGGAATTGATACCGCGTTCATGGACAACGAGGAAGATAAAAAAATCCTCAAAGAAGGCGTCGTTGATTTTTACACTTTCAGCTACTACATGTCAAACTGTGTAACTGTCGACCCGAATGTTTCGCAGGTTAAAGGCAATATGATGGGCGGCGCGAAAAATCCATACCTCAAGGCGAGCGATTGGGGTTGGCAAATCGACCCGGACGGCTTGCGTTGGACGCTTAACAAATTGGCGTCGCGTTATCCCGGTACTCCGATTATGGTTGTCGAAAACGGATTCGGCGCGTTTGATAAAGTTGAGGCGGACGGCGCGATTCATGATGATTATCGAATCAGCTATTTCCGTGAACATATTCGCGCAATGGGTGAGGCGATTAAAGAAGGTGTGCCGCTTATCGGTTACACGACTTGGGGCTGTATTGATTGCGTGAGCGCGGGCACGGGGCAATATGCAAAACGTTACGGCTTTATCTATGTCAATCGTCACGACGACGGCACCGGCGATTTTTCGCGCAGTCGTAAGGATTCTTTCTTCTGGTATAAGAAAGTTATTGAAAGCAACGGCGAAGATTTGGCTTGAGCGATTAAAAATTTTTATGATAAAATCCCTTGCAAGTCGCAGGGGATAATTTTTTTTGGCGGCAGGGGATTTTGACAAGGCGGCGAATAATTTAAAAAAGTGGCAAGTGTCACAGGTTTAAAGAGGAGGTTTTTCGCAATGGCGGAAGAAAAAGATTTAGTGAAAAACGATTCGGGACTTGGCGCGATAAAGATTGCTGACGAAGTAGTCAGTATTATTGCGGGGCTCGCGGCGACGGAAATCGACGGCATAGCGGGCATGAGCGGCGGCGTAGTCGGCGGTATTGCAGAAATGCTCGGTCGCAAGAACTTCTCCAAAGGCGTCAAAGTCGAAGTCGGTGAACGTGAGGCGGCAGTCGATTTGTTCATTATCGTCAAATACGGCGCGAGAATTCCCGACGTTGCATTGGCGGCGCAGGAAAATATCAAACGTGCTATCGAGACGATGACGGGCTTGTCGGTCGTCGAAGTCAATGTTCACGTTCAAGGCGTCAACTTCCCCGAAGAAGAAGAAAAACAGGAAGAGATTCGCGTTCATTGAGCAAGGTTAAAAAGTTGTCGGGAGGTGAAAAAGTTTTATGGGGATAATCAGACGCCTTATATTACTTTTTTACGTCCCGGCGGTTATGGCGGCATTGGCAATCTGCGCGGGCGTATGTTTGGATTTCATACCGAAAGACGTTTGGCAGAGTGAGTTAAAAAATATAATCGCGAGGCAGGAAACGTTGGCGGTATTGGCGGGCATGGCATTAGCGAGTTTGATTCTGTTGACGGGAATATTTACTCGGCGTTCGGATAAGAATATGTCGCTGATTTCGGGCGACGTTCACTTGGAAATCGGCAAGCCCGGCGATGTCAAAGTTACGGTACCTGCAATAGTGGGCGTAGTTGAACGGGCAGCGGTTACTGTCAGCGGAGTTCGAGCGGCAGAAGCTGAAGTTTATCGTAAAGACGGCGACGTTCCGATAAAGATTAAGCTGACGATAATACTTAGTCAAGGTTTTTCGGCTCCGAGAGTCAGCGAATCGGCGACAGCCGCGATTAATGAGGCTTTGCGGACGGCTCTTGAAATTGATAATGTGCCTGTCGAAGTCAAAGTCAACGAAATTACTCATGCAATTATTGAGCGCGACAAGCGTGTCGTTTGAGGTGCCGATATGTTTAAGAGCATAGTAAAAAAATTTTTCTCAGTACCTGTTTCGGCGGTGAAGAATGTCCGTAGCGCAAGCGGAGAATTTTTGTTGAAGAAAACGGATTTCGGACTTGTTCGCGTGGAATTCGAGGTAGTCAAGAAGATTTCGGAACGGGCTTTGGAATCGGTTAAGGGCATTAAGGAATCGGCGTTGGCGGTCGAAAAATTTTCCACAGCGAATCCGTTCAGAATCAGTTTGACGACGACTTTAGTTGAGGGTTATTCTGCGCCGCGAATCAGCGAGGCGGCTGACAAAGCGATTAACAACGCACTGAGGGAGTTATTGCAGTTAGAATTTTATGTGCCGGTCGATGTCAAAGTCAACGAGATCGCGCAGGTTGAAGCTCCGAAAAAACGGCGTGTCAGATAGGCGGTGATTATATGCTCGAAGCAGTCAGAAATCTTTTCATTGAGATATTTGAATCGCATCGCACAAGGAAATTTGGCTTTGTTGCGGGCTTAATCACGGGCGCGGCGATTTTGACAATCGGTTTTTTCAATACGCTGTTTATTTTTTTGTGCGGAGTAATCGGGCTGTTCGTAGGCTCGCGTTTTGACAGTAAAGATGATTTGGTTGAGAAATTGATTAGGAAACTCGACGAGATGTTACCTGAAAAAATTCAACGGTGGTAGGCTGGGAATTAGGAATTAGGGACTGGGGACTAGGGTTTTCTGAAAGCTTAAAGCTTAAAGCTTAAAGCTAAAAGCTCAAACCTAAGTTAAGAATTGGGGAACAGGGATAGATTATGAGCCGCAGACTTGCACGCGAGGCAACATTTAAAGCATTATTTCAGCTCGATTTTAATTCGGCGGAAGGCGACGAGCGCGAATCTTACGAAGACCTTGCGATAAATACAATGTTTGATGACGAACCTAAGCTTACAAGCAAAAAAGATTTGTCATACATTGCAAATTCGGTTAAGGGGACGCGGGCGCACCTCGAAGAAATTGATGCGATTATAGTTTCGCATTTAAAAGAGGGTTGGCAACTGTCGCGACTTATGTCGGCAGACAGAAATATTTTGCGGCTCGCCGTATACGAAATGCAATTCGGAGAGACGCCGATTCCAAAAAATATCGCCATAAATGAGGCGGTGGAACTTGCAAAGAAATATGGTACCGATGATTCCGGTCGATTCGTAAACGGTATTCTTGAGGCAATTTCAAAATAAAAATTTTTCTGCCGCCTTCGGGCGGTTTTTTTTGTAATCAGCGCGGAGGAAATTCACATGTTTAAAGGGTTATGGAAACAGAGGATAAAATTGGTCGAGACGAATTTGACGGAAGAATTGCGGCGAACAAAATCGCTCGACGAAAAATTAATGCAGGCAATGGAATACAGTTTAATGGCGGGCGGAAAAAGACTTCGCCCGATTCTTTTAATGGCGGCGGCAGATGCGATTAACGGCAAGGGCGAAAAATATTTGCAAGTCGCGAGTGCATTTGAAATGATTCATACATATTCGCTGATTCATGACGATTTGCCGGCAATGGACAATGACGATTACAGGCGGGGCAAGCTCACGAATCATAAAGTATTCGGCGAGGCAATGGCGATATTGGCGGGCGACGCACTTTTGACATTGGCATTTGAAGTTGCGCTGAGACAAAAGGGCGTTCCGGACGAAATTTTATTTACAGTCTTGGAAGAAATAAGCAAAGCGGCAGGCGCGGCGGGCATGGTCGGCGGTCAAGTGATTGATTTGCGCTCGGAAGGAATTCAAATCGATTTGGCTGCGTTAAAAATTATGCACATGGGAAAGACGGGCGCATTATTTCGGGCGGCGATTCGTTGCGGCGCGTTATTGGCTCAAGCCGACGATAAAAAGTTAAACGCGCTGACTCGCTACGCTGAAGATTTCGGATTGGCTTTTCAGATAACCGACGATATTTTGGACGTTGAAGGCGACGCGCAGATTTTAGGCAAGGCGACGGGTTCCGACGTTAAGAATAATAAATCGACTTACGTAACGTTGACTTCGCTTGACGAGGCTAAACGGCTTGCAAAAGAGGCTGTCGACGACGCTTTAACGGCATTAGAAAATTTCGGCTCGGAAGCGGATTTTCTGCGCGGAATCGTTCAGTTTTTAACGGAGCGCAAAAAATAATCGCGGCGAAAGGAATTACACTGCGCTTGCAGAATAAAATCTTAAAAATTTATAAGGAGTGGTTCTGTAATGAGGAAGGTTTTTTTAACGACGTTGCTGGTAATCATGATGAGCGCGGCGACGGCATTGGCGGCCAGCTGGCAACAGATTTACACCGACAATGCCGACAACGTTATTTTCTTCGACACGGACTCTGTAAGCGTCACTTCGATGACGGAAGAAAGGGAATTCGTTACCTTTAACGCGATGTTCCGCATGGAATACAGCAACAAAGGTCGCGAAGATTTGATTGCGTGGTATCGTGATTACTCCATTATGCCGGCAGGTATCGAAAATCTTTCCTATGACATCTCGACGATTCAGTTCAAAAAGGAAGGCAACAAGAGGTATTACCACATTTCCGAGCGCGTTGCTTACACTTCTTGGGGTTCTCAAATTGAGGGTATGCACTACACCGATTCGACGGATAATTGGCAAGAAATTCCCGTTGCCTCGAATATCGACGTTGAATACAACGAGGCAAAGTTGATCGTAGACGGCAAACTTTACAGAAGAATTGATGCGCAAGACCTTTAAGTTTATGCACACAAAATTTTAATGGGGCGACTTGACACCTTGCCGAGTCGTCTTTTCTTTTAGAAAGGTTAAACTGATGAAAGAACGGCTCGACGTTTTATTGACGGAGAAAAATTATTTTGACAGTCGCGCCCGCGCTAAGGCAATGATAATGGCGGGGAAAATTCTCGTGAACGGGCAGAAAATCGACAAGGCGGGCACATTGATTCCGATTGACGCGGAGATTCGGATTTTGGGCGAAGAAATGCCGTTTGTAAGTCGCGGCGGCTTGAAACTTCAAAAAGCTCTGGACGTATTCAAAATAATTGTGTGCGGAAAAACAGCGGCTGATATAGGCGCGTCGACGGGCGGATTTACGGATTGCATGTTGCAACACGGCGCGAAGAAAGTTTATGCGATTGATGTCGGATACGGGCAACTTGCTTGGAAACTTCGCAGCAATGTTCAGGTCGTCAACATGGAGCGGACAAATATTCGCAACGTCACGCGCAAAGATTTTTTGGACGAATTGGAATTTATATCAATCGACGTGGCGTTTATTTCACTGGAAAAAGTTTTGCCGATAGTGTATGATTTACTTAAAGATTCGGGCGAAACGGTTGCCTTGATAAAGCCGCAATTCGAGGCGGGACGCGAACACGTCGGCAAGAAAGGCGTCGTCAAGGACAAGAAAATTCATGAGGCGGTTATAGAAAAAGTTTTGAACTTCGCGGCGGAATTGGGATTTGAGATTTGCGGGATAAATTTTTCGCCCGTCAAAGGTCCCGAAGGAAATATAGAATACTTGGCTTATTTGAGGAAGAATAACTCGGCGGGAGAATTTGATTTGGCAGAAATTTCATTGGTGGTTAATGCGGCACATGAGGAATTGGATTAATGGCGAGACAGAATGCTTTTGGTACGGTGTTTGAAGTTGATACGGGCATGATGCAAATTGCGGTATTCCCGAATATCAGCAAGCGGCGAGCCGGTGAAATCGTCGACCGTATTTTTAATTTTTATAAGGATAAGGACGTGCGGTTGGTTATGCCCGCGACGGAGGCTCGTCAATTTCGCAAAGAGGAACACGGTTTGCCCTGCGTCGAGCGCGTTCACGTTGATATGGCATTGAGTATCGGCGGCGACGGTACATTACTCGGAGTTTGTCGGCGATTCGGAGATAAAGGCGTTCCTGTCTGCGGGATAAATTTAGGGACGCTGGGATTTTTGGCTGACATAGAGCCGCGTGAATTGGAAAGTCGGCTTGCGAAGATTTTGGCGGGGCAATATCGGGTTGAGCGTCGACTTTTATTAAGCGGCTACGTTCGCAATGAATTGGGCGAAAAATTTTTGGGCAATGCGATTAACGACGTTGTAATAACCAAAGGCGGCGTTGCCCGCATGTTGCGGCTGGGGCTTTATATAAATCATACTCACTTAATGGATTACAAGGCGGACGGAATTATCGTGGCAAGCCCGACGGGTTCAACGGCTTATTCCTTAAGCGCGGGAGGTCCGATACTCAATCCGAATATTCGCGCCTTGCTTTTAACGCCGATTTGCGCCCATACTTTTCAAATGCGCCCGTTGATTGTCAACGAGGACGAAGAAGTTTTAATAAAGATTTCGGCAATTCAGGACGTGATAGTTACGTTGGACGGGCAAGTCAGTCATAAAATTCAGCCGAATGATGAAGTGGTTGTTCGCAAGGCTGAAACGACCGCGCAGATTGTCAAATTCGACGATAAGAATTATTATGACGTACTCAAAGCCAAAATGTGGAGCTGATTTTTTTTGAACGACGAGACTAGAAATAAAATAGCCGCGCAGGCAGAGGAACTTCATTTTGCGGAGAATTTGCCTGTCGAGATTGAAGGCTTTACGCTGAAAAAAATCTTCGCGCCGATTGAGGATAAATTTATTTTCTATACTTATGACGACGAAAAAATTCATTGCGGTTTGACGACTTACTTTCACGAGGAGACAAAAGAATTTAAAGTTCGTCAGAAAATCGGCTTAACGGAATTTTGTTTGACGAATTTTTTCACGGAGGACTTTGCGCATTTCAAGGAGCTGCTTGACGCTGAACTTGACGGCGTGATTAAAAATCTGCGCGGCTTGCGAGATAAAAAACTTAATCCCTTTCTGCGCGAGAAAAAGATTGACAAATGGACTTACGGTCAAAATTTGCCCGCGACGCTTGAGGGCTTTGAATTATTTATAAATCCCGTCGCGCCCGTCGAAGTTACGAACGGTTCATTCATAATCATCAACTACACCGACTTTGCAATCAACAGCGATTTTGTTCTGTATTATAACGTTTACACCGACGAATTCAGCGGCGAATCACGGATTAACGGCTCGCCTCATGTTACTTACGCCTTCGACGCAAAGAATTTGGATAAATTGGAGGTTAAGCTTAAGAAAAACTTAATCACCGAACTGAAAGCAATCCGAAAATAAAAAAACCCGTCGAACAACTCGGCGGGATAATTTTTAACGGAAACAATTTTTATCTTCTGTAAGCGGTGACTTGCTTATAATGTTTCTTGAAGAATTCTTCTGCGACTTGCGGGAAGAGTGCGTAACTCAAAACGTCTTCATCAGTCGGATTGAGGAAACCTTTATTAATCAATTCGTCTTTGAACTGCGCGAAAGTCTGTCCCTTAGCGTCTTCAATCGAGCAATCTTCAATGATTTGGTCTTCGGGGATTTTAAGGGTATTGATGATAAAGTCGCGGTCGATTGGAACGGAAGTTCTTCCGAATTTGCCGCGCACGAGGTCTTTAAATTCATTGGGAATCATTTTATAGCGTTCGCCTGTCATGACGTTGAAAGTCGCCATAGTGCCGACGATTTGGCTTGAAGGAGTAACGAGCGGCGGATAGCCCGCATCTGCGCGGACACGCGGCATTTCGTCGAGCAAGTCTTGATATTTATCTTCCATGCCGGCTTCCTTAAGCTGATTTGCGAGATTGGACAACATGCCGCCGGGAATTTGGAAGTCAAGAACATTGACGTTAATATCGAAATAACCTTTAAGCCCGAATTCCTTAATAAGCTCCTGTTTGACGCCGAGAAAATGTTTGGCAATAGGAGTCATAGCTTGACGGTCAAGCCCTGTATCGCGTTCGGTGCCCTTAAGCATGGCGACGATAGTTTCTGTGCAAGGTTGGGAGGTATCGCTTGAGAAAGGACTCAAGGCGCAGTCTACAATGTCAACGCCCGCCTCAATCGCCTTGATATAAGTTGCGTGCCCGAATCCCGACGTGCAATGTGTATGGAGTTCAACGGGAATATCAAGCGCGGCTTTGAGCTTTCTGACAAGGTCGTCGGCGGCATAAGGCGCGAGCAAGCCCGACATATCCTTAATACAGACGGAGTGACAGCCCATTTCTTGAAGTTCCTTCGCCAGATTAACGAAAGTCTCATTGGTATGGACGGGGCTGATTGTGTAAACCAAGCAACCTTGAACTTCGGGCTTTTCGGGGCATTCAAGGGCGGCTTTGATAGCGACGCGCAGATTTCTGACATCGTTAAGGGCGTCGAAAATGCGGAAGACGCCGATACCGTGTTTGGCGGCGTGCTGAACGAATTTTTCTACAACGTCGTTGGAATAGTGATTGTAGCCCAAAAGATTTTGCCCGCGCAGGAGCATTTGAATCGGAGTATTTTTGAGGTTGGCTTTGAGATTATCGAGACGTTCCCAAGGATCTTCGTCCAAAAATCTTAAGCAACTGTCGAAAGTCGCACCGCCCCATGCCTCAAGAGCTTTGTAGCCGATTTTGTCGAGACTTGCCAGCATCGGTTCCATTTGACGATAGCGCATACGAGTTGCCATTAATGATTGGTGTCCGTCGCGCAGAACTGTTTCCATAATTTGTAACGGTTTCGCCATAAAGTACACTTCCTTTAAAATTTTTGTTGCAACGATTATAGATTTTCCTATTTGCAATGTCAATCGGCGAGTCAAAGTAAACAATCGCTGAAAAAAATCTGTAAAAAATATTGGCAAGCGGCGGCAGATTATGTATAATGCGCGAGGAAACATTTTTAAAAAACAGGCGGTGATTTAAATGAGTGATATAGTAACAATTAAAGGGCTGAAGTACGGCTTGCAGTTGACATTCGCGAAAGGCGCGAGCTTTGACGACGTGCAAGCAAATCTTCTGAACAAGCTCGAATCGGGTAACGGCTTTTTTATTCGCGGAACGACGGTTTTCGTACCGAAGGGCTACTTTGCCGAAGAACAGAATGAGGCATTGCGCAAAATGTTTCATCGGCACGGAATGCTTTTCAGTACGGAATTGAAACGTCCGAATCTTGCGCCGCCCTCGCGTGATACTTCGACCAAAGCTCCCGCGCAGAAATCTAAAGAGAGCGTCGAAGAAGCTCAAAAAATGATGGTGATAAATCACACGGTACGCGGCGGGCAGGAAGTTAAAGTAAATTGTTCCGTGCTGATTTGCGGCAACGTTAATCCCGGTGCGCAAATCATAGCGGGCGGCTCGATTGACATTCGCGGAACTTGCAGGGGCTTTGTACATGCGGGAGCCTTCGGGGATAAGACGGCTTGCGTGGTTGCGGACAGGCTTATGCCCGCGCAGATTCGCATTGCAGATTTGGTGGCACGTGCGCCCGATGAGCCGGAAAAAGTTTCTCAAGCCGAACGAGCCATGATTAAAAACAATCAAATTATTTTTGAGCCTGTGGCGCGTTAAAAATTTTTCTATGGAAGGGAAAAATATATGAGTCAAATTATAGTAATCACGTCGGGTAAAGGCGGCGTCGGCAAAACGACTACAACGGCAAATATCGGCGTCGGGCTTGCCATGCGCGGAAGCAAAGTTGCACTTATCGATACCGATACCGGACTGCGCAATCTGGATTTATTACTCGGTTTGGAAAATCGAATCCTTTATGATTTGGTTGACGTGACGAGCGGACGCGTTCAATATAAAAAAGCTCTCGTTCGTCATAAGAAATACGAGAATCTTTATCTCCTGCCGACTTCGCAGATTAAAGACAAGTCAGCCGTCAATCCCGAACAGCTTGTTAAACTCTGCGCGGAGATGAAGAAGGACTTCGACTTTATAATAATCGACTGTCCTGCGGGCATTGAGCAAGGCTTTAAGACCGCGATAGCCGCCGCCGATACCGCGATAGTCGTAACGATGCCGGAGATTTCCGCCGTGCGCGACGCCGATAAAATTATTGGCGAACTCGGACGCGCAGATAAGGAAAATATTAAACTTATCGTCAACAGAATTCGTCCGCAAATGGTTGAAAAGGGCGATATGCTTGACATGGGCGACATTGACGAGATTTTATCGATAGGTTGCATAGGACAAATCCCCGACGACGAAAAAGTTGTAGTCGCAACGAACAGGGGCGAGCCTGCGATAACTATGAGTGATTCGGCGGCAGGGCAGGCTTATAAAAATATTGTTGCAAGAATTTGCGGCGAGAATGTTCCCTTCCTCAAGCCTCAAAAGGAAGGCTTCTTCGCTCGGCTGAAAAAACTTTTCGGCTTGCTGTAAGGAGGGCTGTCCATGCTGGATGTTCTTAAAAGGGTCTTTGGTATGTCGGAGAAAAAATCGGGCGCGGTGGCTAAGGAACGTTTACAAGTCGTATTGATTCACGATCGCGCAAGCATTTCGCCGGAGATTATGGAAAAGATTAAGGAAGAGATAATAACCGTCCTGTCTAAGTACATGAACATAAATCGCGCCGACATGGAAATTGCATTAGAAAATGATTCCGATTCGGTTGCACTTGTCGCCAATATTCCCGTAAATTCAATGCGTCATGCGAGATAAAAATTTTTTGGGCGGTCAGGGCGACCGCTCTTTTTATTTTAATTCTGAGAGGAGTTTTAAATATGTTTGATAAAAAATCCGGAATAATAGCTAAGGAGCGTTTACAAGTCGTGCTGATTCACGACCGCATAATAGTTTCGTCTGAACTCATGGAACAGATTAAGGAAGAAATCAGCGGCGCATTATCGAAATATGTAAATGTGAACCGCGCAGATATGGAAATTGCATTGGCGAATGATTCTGACTCGGCAACACTTATCGCCAACATTCCAGTTAATTTAGGAACTAGGAGCTAGGAACTAATAACTACTAGTCCCTAATTCCCAGTCCCTAGTCCCTAGAAACAAAGGAGCCTCCGATTTCTCGGAGACTCCCGTTTATTTACGTTATGAATTTATTTCGATTGAAAGTTTCGGCTTAGAAGAAGAGTTCTACACGACCGAAGAGACGTTCTGCATCTCCGTTACCGGTGATGTATTTGCCTTTGAAGTACTTCGCAAGGAATACGACTCTGTCCATAGGAGCGACCGAGAAGCCTGCTACGAAGCCTTTGGTACCTGCGAAAGCGTCATCCCAGTTGATAGCGCAGAGCGAAGTGTTGGAGCCGAGTTCTTTATAACCTGCCCAGACAGCCCATTGACCGCGTTTGGTGTTCTGGTTGCCGCCGCCGTAGAGGTTACCATATTTGAAGAGTGCTTGCCAAGATCTGTCTTCAAAATCAGCTTTGGTATTTCTTGCATAAGAACCCCAGAGTTGAGCCTTGTCAGTGAATCTGTAGCCGAGATTTGCCGACCAAATGTTTGCTTTGTCGGTATTGCCGTCATGAGTGTAAGCAAAGGTTTTCAAATCGTCATCTTTGACTTGATAGTAACCGCCGCCACCGAAGAGTCCGGTTTCACCCTGATCGTACTGAACATTGGCAGCCCAGAAACTGGAAGGATCATTGCCGGAAAGAACGCCTTCGGCACCTGCCGCTGCAAAGAATCTTGCTTCACCGTCGCCGCCATCTTGTCTGCCGTCCCAAGCTCCGGCATGTCTGCGAGTACCGGCAACCGTGCCCTTGTTCAAACGACCGCCGTAGAATTTTACTTTCCACTTACTGCCGACAGAAACGTCTGCACCGGTGTACTCAGTATCCCAAACGATACCGTCTTCATTGGTGTAAAGGGGTTGACGACCAACGTTGATTTGGAATTTGTTGTATTCGCCGTGAGCCCAACCACGAACCAAATTGAAGTCGGTGGAAGCATTGCGGCTGAGGTCAACGTGTGCATCGATACGAGCGCGGAGTGTCCAGTGATCGTTTACTTCGCAAATCGGCTCGAAACGGAAAATCCAGTCATCCTGTTTAACTCTGGTGTGGTTGCTGTCATAGACATTATCGGTCTTATGGTTCTTGTAGGTGTACTCGATTTTACCTTGCCAAATAACTTTGTCGGCATACTTTTCGAGTTCTGCTACGCGAACGCCGAGAGCATCGAGTTCATCTCTGAATTCAGCTGCGAGACGATCCAATTCGGCTTTGTTGACGCCCGAAGTGTTTTTCGCCATTGCTTTGGCAACCATTTGAGCCATTTCGTAACGGGTGATATTTCTGTCACCGCGATAGGTGCCGTCGCCGTAACCTTCGACAACGCCCGCTGCCGCCAATTTTGCGACCGACTGATAAGCCCAATGCCCCGCAGGAACATCGCTGAACGGATTCGCCGCTGCGAATGAGGTTGATGCAGTGCCGACTACAAATGCCGCTGCTACTGCCGCTGCTACTGTTTTTTTCATTTTGAACATCCTCCTTAAAGATGCCGCTAAAGAAATTTACTCGGATTGACTCTCGCGACTCGGTCTTTAGAAGTTCTGTTCAAATTTTGAGTGGCCGTGTTTCCTCAAATGACCCTGACTTCGTTCAACCTTGTCCTTCAAGTCGCCGCAATAATACAGCAGAAATTTTCCCCTGTCAATACTTTGCAAAAAAATTTTATTGTTGGTTTCAGATTGTTTTCATGTTATAATATAAGTTTTTGATTCCGCGCCTCCTTCCGTGATTGCAAATACATATTTACATTACCACGACCGCAAGATTTTTTCTTGACGGCAAGCTGAAATTGAACCTCCCACCGCGTAGCGTGGGATTCATGAGAAGTTTGATTTATGCAACCCTTATTCTCAAAGGTCTGTCCAAAAGACCCGCACACAGTCGCTCAATATTGAGGTTCTGCTTACTTTTGCGCAAAATATTCGCCGCGCCGTTCACGTCTGCATTTATCAGCCTGCCACTCTTAGACCTGTACAAACCGCGTTTAATCCGCTTGCCGCTGAAGGCGTATTCTTGCAGATTGTCGGCGTCATAAGTCGGTATCTCGTCCAAATCCAAAAAGCTTGCCTTGCTCGTGTAACTTTCTTCTTGCTCTATGTGATTTATCCCATAACGTTCGCACAAAGTTTTAAGTTGCCGTCTTAACGCTCCGAAAGGGATTTGCGTAAACTGCTGATTTGTTTTCTTGCCGAGATTTATTCCGCGCTTGAAATCGGGATTGTGACCGACTACAACCGTTCCAATATTATTGGCAATGCAGTGATTAATTATATGGCGAGCCGTTTTCTTAATGTAGTCATTGACGCGGTTATTTCTTTTCAGCGTGATTCGCTCAAGCAGTTTCGATGAGTGGCGACCTTGTTTCCAAAGGATTGACTGCAGATGGGCGCGGCGTTTGTTCCAATTCCGATTGATATGTTTGATTTTACGTCCGTCCATGATGAACGAAGTCCCGGAATTCGTTACACACGTTGCCAAATTATCTAAGCCAATGTCAATCGCCAATGCGTTTTCCCGATTCAAATTCAAATCCTGCTCGTCGACTTCGTAACAGTAAGCGATTTTAAACGCCCGACCTTTATACAATGGAATGATTTTTACCTCGCGGATTTTCTTGTCATTCAAACGTTCGGGCACTTTGATTCTGATTCTGTGACTGTTCAAAACGTTTGTGTAAGTTCGACTTTGCGGTATAGTCAAATATCCGTTTTGAATACTTATGGAGTTGCCCGTAATTATCAGAGTAAATAAGCCGCCTTTCTTGCGATAACGCGGCGGACGAGCCGATTTGACTTTACCGACTGTTGCGAAGAACGACTTAAACGCAAAATCCACTGCCCGCAATGTCTGTTGCGCCATGTTCGACTGCAACAATTTGTAATTGTCATTGTCTTTGCAGGCGTGATAGTTACTCTCGAAACGCAAATAGGTTTTGTCGGCGAAGAATTGTTGGCGAACATTATAGAGTGCGAAGTTATACAGACAGTTGCTGAAAAAACACAGCTCGCGAAGTTGAAAATATTCTGCTTTGGTTAATCCGCGAATCATGTTTATTTGCGTCAGATACATGCGTTCACCTCCTTTCAAGCGGATTATCGTATGATTGAAAGCAAAATACAACTTGAACGGTGCGATTCATCTCCCGCCTACGCTACTGCTTAGAGGCGGCGGTATTCTCGCTTATTTTTGGATAAAAAATCCCGCCTTCCTCAGACGGGAAATTTCAATCGTCAACAAGTCCTTTTGAATTCGGCAGTCGAACCGGTTTTGGTTTTAGTTATTTCAAGGCGAACAGGCATTTGATTTTTAAGCTCCTCTACGTGCGAGATTATCCCCACCAATCGCCCGCCGCTCTGTAATTCTATCAGCGTTTTCAGCGCGAAATCCAAAGTCTCGCTGTCCAATGTGCCGAAGCCTTCATCTATAAATATCGTGTCGAGCTTTATTCCGCCCGAATTGTTCCTTACCACCGCCGCCAAGCCCAATGCCAATGATAACGACGCCAAAAAACTTTCGCCGCCGCTCAACGTCGCGACAGATCGAGCCTCGCCCGTGTATTCGTCGAATATCTCCAAATTTAATCCTGCCGTCGAATTTTTGACTTTGCCCGCGTCCTTTTGCTTAAACCAATAGCGGCGGTCGCTCATCTTTGCCAGTCGATAATTCGCCTCCGTCAAGACTTGCTCGAACATTGCACGAAGATAATACCGCACAAACGAAATTCTTTTGCCCGGTATTTTACCCGACGCCACATCAGATAATTTCTGCCATATGCGCAAACTTTTTCCTGCTTGTGATATTTTCTTGTCCAACTCGTAAATCTGCGCGGAAACTTTTTCGAGACTGTCCAACGAATTTTTCAGCGAAGTAACTTTTTCTATCGACGCTATGTAATTTTTCTGCGACTCCTCCGCTTGAGTTTTTAACGTTGCCAATTCCGGAGGCATCTTATCTTTGAGTTTATCGGCAAGCTCCTTTTGTGATGCCCGCGCAGATTCCAACGTCGCCTCCCGCGCCGATTTTATCTTAACCGCGTCACGATAATTTTTATCCGCAACTTTCCAAGCGTCTTCCAACTCTCCGAGAATTTTTTGATTAGATTTTATATCCGCGTCGAGTTGTTTGGAGTCCGCAGAATATTTTTCGGGAATCTGATTTCGACAAGCCTGCACTTCGCCGAAATATTTAAATCGACTGTTCGACGCCGCATTGTAATTATCACGCGCAACTTTGAGAGCCTCATCATTATCTTTTATTAAGCTGTTGCCTTTCTTAATCCGTCTTTGGCAATCGTCAAAGTCTGCTTTATCATTCTGCGCCGCCAAATAATTCTTTTGCGCAATCTCAATCGTCGGCACGCCGTCAAATTTCTTTAAATTATTTTTCTGAGTAAGGATTTGTCCTTCGATTGACGCGACAAAATTTTTAGCGTCGTCGAAAATTTTTTTCTGATTGTCGGCTTTAATCTGCGCGGAATCAATTTCTTTATCCGAAGGGATTATTGCCTCGCCGAAATCAACCGCGTAATGAGTCCGCGAGCCGCATACGGGACAAGGTTCGCCGTCCTTAAGATTTTTTGCAAGCAATACCGCACTGCCTTTGCGCTGAAGTTCCTGTAAACGTTCGACTTTAAGTTGAGCCTCTCTGAAATTTTTATCCGCCGCCAATGCTTTCTGACGGGCAGTCGCCAATTCCTTTTCCAAACGTGAAATCTCTTTTAAAGTTTCCAAAACGGTTTCGGCATCGGCAAGTTTCTTTTCCGCGCCCGATAATTCTTCGCGGCGTTTCTCGCGTACTTCAAGGAGCTTGGCATAATCTTCAGCCTTTTTCTCAAGACGTTTAACTTCAGCCGTCGCAGTTTGCAAAGTCTTTTCCGCGTCCGAAAATTCTTTCTGCTTTGATTCAAGCTCGGCAACGGCTTTTTTTATTTTCTTTAACGTGTCCGAATCGGATTTCAATTTATCGCGTTGAACTTGCTCCGCCGTTCGATTGTCATATTCGACTTTGGCGGCGAAGAATATTTTTTCGGCGTGAGCCGCTTCGACTTCAGACTTGCCGAGTAATTTATTTCTGCGTTCCAATTCGGCAAAGTCATCTGCCAATTTTTTTCCGTCAGCGAATTTATCTTGGGCTTTATCGAAAATTTTTTTGAGAGCGATTGATTTCTCACGTTCGGCGGCTAAATCTGCGCGGAGTTCAGAAACGGCGGCGGCGTCAGACCTCGCGCCTTGCAGTTGCGATTCCAAAGCTGATTTCTTATCCGTAAGCTTTACTAAATCATTCTGCGCGGCGTCGCATTTAATTTTTAAAGCGTCCTCGACCTGTTTATAAAATTCCGCATTAAAAAGCGCGTCCAAAATCGGCTGTCTGTCGTCCGCCTTTGCCGTCAGAAAAGTTTTAAACTCGCCCTGCGGTAACAAAACCACTTGACGAAATTGTTCCGCGTCAAAGCCCAAAAGCTCCTTAATCGCATTCGTGACGTTACTTTTTTTGTTGGCAATAACTCTGCCGCCGTAAATCAATTCGGCATTATGCGTAATTTTATCGGACTTGTTAATCAACTCGCGGCGCACTTTGTAAATTTTTTCGCCGAGCTTGAATTTAAATTCGACTGCCGTCAAAGTTTTATCGTCAATGCCCTTTGAACGCATCATTGCGCCGTCGCGTTCGTCGCCCGAAGCCGTTCCGTATAATGCAAAACATATTGCGTCAAGAATCGTCGTCTTGCCGGAGCCGGTCGCACCGTTTATCAGAAAAATTTTTGCGTCGCGCAGATTTTCTTCAAAGTTCAGCACAACCGGCTTGATATACGCTCCGAAGGCTTGCATTTTTAATTCAAGCGGTTTCATTCCCTGCCCTCCCGTTCTATTTCCCGTAAAACTTCTTCAAACGCCATACGTTCTTCTTCCGTCAAAGGCTCCGACGTTATCTCGGTAAAAAATTTATCGAACTGCTCGGAAATGCTGTCCTCCTTGCAAAATGTTCTGTCCGTCGTCGCGTCGTCATAGCTGACCAAATGACTCTTGCGCTTTATCTCCAAAAAATTCGGAAAGGCGTCGCGCAAATTTTCCGTATCGTAAATATAGGCGTCATCAGTCAAAATTATCTGCGCATAATCTTGAGTCGGCTCGCGATTTGCAAGCTCGTTAAACTTTCCTTCGACAACAATTAAATCTCTGCGCGGAATCAGCGGAATCTTTTCAATTTCAACCGCGCCCGAATCGTCCAAATCAATAATCGTTACGGACTTTTTATGATTAGCCTCGTCAAAAGAATATTTCAGCGGCGACCCCGAATAGCGAATATTTTCAACGGAAATTTTTTGCGGGCTGTGCAAATGCCCCAAAGCAACGTAGCTATATTCATTAAAAACTTTTGAATCGACATTAGCCGCGCCGCCTACAAATTTTCTTTCCGAATCGGATTCAATGCCGCCCGTCAAGAAAACATGAGCAATCGCAACGCTCCGTTTATTATCGGGAATTTTTTTACGCGCAAGGTCAATATAAAATTTATTGGCGTCGTTGAAAGTCAATCGCTCGGAGTCTTCGCCGAAAAATTTGGTTTGAATTTCAATCGGCGCGAAATAAGGTATCAGCGAAAAATAAACTTCGCCGAAATCATCTTCAAGGACAATCTGCGCGGGTTGGTCGGTTACTTTCGACACGATAAAAATATTTTGGTTTGCGAAAATCTTACTGCCGAAATTCAAACGGGTTGCGCTGTCATGATTGCCCGCGATTATCAACGTCGGAAGTTTTTTCTCGGCTAATCTGTTCAAAGTTTCGTCGAAAAGATTAACGGCGTCGGCAGGCGGAATTCCTCTGTCGTAAATATCGCCCGCAATTAAAACCGCGTCAACATCTTTGGCAATATCCAAAATTTGCTTGAGAATATATTCTTGGTCGTCAATAAGCGACTGCCCTTTAAGCGTCTTGCCCAAATGCCAATCTGCCGTGTGAAGAAGTTTCATAAAATTTCCTCCCGCTTGCGAATCGCCTCCGCATGTGCAGTTAAGCCTTCAGCCTCCGCCAAGCAAATTATATCTGCCGCCGAATTCAGCAAATCTTTCTGCGTATAGGAGATTAGGCTTGTGCGTTTCAAGAAAGTTTCGACGTTAAGGACGGAATAAAATTTAGCCGTGCCGCCCGTCGGAAGTACATGATTCGTCCCCGCCAAATAATCGCCGAGCGGTTCGGGCGAATACGCTCCCAAGAAAATTGCTCCCGCATTTTTAATCTTTGGCAACATAGCGAACGGCTCCTGCGTTAAAAGTTCCAAATGTTCGGGCGCGGAAAAGTTGGCAAAGTCAGCCGCTTCGTCCAAATCTTTTGCCACGACGATTAAGCCGTTACGTTCGATTGAGGCGGCGGCAATCTCTCTGCGCGGGAGCTTTTTAAGTTGCTCTTCGACTTCCGCGCAGATTTTATCGGCAAGTTCCTCGCTTGTGGTGATAACGATACTGCAAGCAAGCGGATCATGTTCTGCTTGGCTTAACATATCGGCGGCGGCGTAAATCGGATTAGCCTTTTCATCGGCGATTATCAAAATTTCGCTCGGTCCGGCAAGCATATCAATATCGCAATGCCCGTACACTTCCTTTTTTGCAAGCGTGACGAAAATATTTCCGGGACCGACGATTTTATTAACGCGTGGAATTTGTTCCGTACCGAAAGCCATAGCCGCAATCGCCTGCGCCCCGCCGATTTTAAAAATCTTATCGACGCCCGCAAGTTTCGCCGCCGCAAGGACAGTTTTATTGGCGTTGGGAGTGCACATGATAATTTCTTTGACGCCCGCAACTTTCGCGGGAATGATATTCATCAAGACGCTTGACGGATAAGCCGCCGTGCCGCCCGGTACATAGACGCCGACGCGCTCCAAAGGAATAATCGCTTGACCGAGCAAAGAATTTTCGCCGCGATAAGTTATCCACGATTTGGGAAGTTGCTCCGTATGGAAACGACGAATATTTTCTGCCGCGACTTTCAATGACGATAAAATTTTTGGCTCGATTTCAATTTCCTCAAGCTTGACGGCAAAATTTTCAAGCTCAATGCCGTCAATTTTCTTGGTGTAATCGATGACAGCCGCGTCGCCGAATTTGCGCACGTCCGAAACGATTTTGCGGACAATTTCAATCGCGCTGAGGTCGGAGCCGAAAATTTTCTTATTAGCCTCGCGAATTTTGGGCGATAACTCAACTTCATCAAAAGATTTTTTGGTTAAAAATTTCTCGACAGCCTCGCGACCGATTTTTGAACTGTTTACAATCCTCATAAAATATCTCCTTAAAATTTTTTTAATAATTATATTCGACGCGGCGAAAACTTCAACCAAAATTTGACAGCGGGCGGCGGTTGATATATTCTTCAAACAAAGGAGGTCGAAGAAATTGATAGCGATAAAGAATTTGGAATTGAAACTGGGCAAGCGCGAAATATTTTCGGGATTCGATTTGGAAATAAAGCGCGGCGAAAAAGTCGGGATAATCGGCGGAGAAGGCGCGGGCAAATCAACGTTACTCGACATCATGACGGGAAGAATTTCACCAACGGCGGGCGAAGTTAAGATTTCGGGCGAAGTGTATTCGGTAAACGGGAGTGTCTACGCCGATTTTTCGGAATTGCGTATGGCGGAAATGTCGGCAGTAGAAAAATTAAAAAGAGCCTTGAACGGAATCAAAGACGATGAAATAGTTTTATTACTCGACGAGCCGACTAAAAATTTGGAATCGGACGGCGTGGAATGGCTGATAAATTTTCTTTGCGAACACGAAAATTTAACGACCGTGATAGTCAGCAGTGACAGATATTTTTTAAATGAAACTTGCTCGCGAACGATTCATTTGGGCGAAGAAGAAATTGCGCCGATAAAAATAGATTGCGCAGAACTTTTGCCGTTGACACCTTCGGGCGCGGTGCCTGTCGTGCTTGAGGCAAACAGCTTATTAAAAAATCGCGACGGCGAACCGATTTTTAAAGACGTAGGCTTTACAATACGGCAAGGGCAGAAAGTGGCGTTTGTCGGGAAAAACGAACTCGGCAAATCGAAACTGTTAAAATCATTGGCAATGGCTTATCAGAATGAAGATGAAACGGGCGGTTGTCTGCGCGGAAAGATACATTTTCCATACGGCGTTAAAGTATTTTACTTGCCGCGAGTTTATACGGCAGCGGCGGCGCGGGCGGAATTTGATAAATTGGCGTCAGGGACGGCGAATCTTTTATTGCTGGACAATCCGACGGCTTGCCTTGACTTGCCGACGATTGAGGCATTGGAGAAAAGTTTAATCGAATTTTCGGGCACGATAATTTTTGTCGATGAGGACAGAGAATTTATAAGGGCGATAGCGAATCGAATCATGGACATAACGCCGCAAGGAACGGTTGACAGGATTTCAAACTACGACGACTTTCTGGCGAATGAGACAGTCAAATTGCAGATTAAGGAAAAGTACAAAGCTTAGGAGGGAAATTCAATGTCACTTCGAGGGATAAGGGGCGCGGTGACAGTCGACGAAAATTCAAAAGAAAAAATATGGCAGGCGGCGCGTCGGTTGGTTACGGAAATTTTATTGCAAAACGAATTGACGGCAGAAAATATCGGCGCGATAATTTTTTCAACGACTGAAGATTTAACAGCCGCCTTTCCCAGCTCGGCGGTAAGACAGTTGCCCGAATTAAGATTGATTCCGCTTTTCGACACGAGAGAACCCGCGATAGAAAATTCGTTGCCGCTTTGTATCAGAGTTTTGATATTGGCGGAGACGGATAAAGCACAAAATAAAATTCATCATGTATATTCGGGCGACGCGAAAAATTTACGTCCCGACTTGGAAAATAATCGGGAATGATTTTGGGAGGTTTTAACATGGCTTATCTCGGCGAAGAAATTAAAAAGTTGGGCTTCGGGCTTATGAGACTTCCGAAACTCGACGACGGCACCATTGACCTTGAGCAAGTCAAACAAATGGTCGATTTATTCCTGTCAAAAGGTTTCACGTACTTTGACACGGCATGGGCATATCCCGGCAGTGAAGACGCTATTCGTCAAGCATTGGTTGAGCGTTATCCGCGTGAAAAATTTTGGCTGGCAACGAAAAATGCGGCGTGGATTAACTGCAAAACTCGCGAAGATGCAATCGCGCAGTTTGAAACGTCACTTAAGCGGACGGGCGCGGGCTATTTCGATTTTTATTTGCTACATAATCTCGGAGAAGCTCGAACCGAGTTTTTTGAACGTTTTAAGCTGTGGGATTTCGTGTTCGAGAAAAAGCGCGAGGGTTTGATTAAGCACGTGGGCTTTTCATTTCATTCGACGCCGCAAGAACTTGACGAAATTTTGACCAAACACCCCGAAACAGAATTTGTTCAGTTGCAAATTAACTACGCGGACTGGGAAAGTCCGTTGATTCAATCTCGGGCGTGTTACGAGGTTGCTCGCAAGCACGGCAAGCCGATAGTGATAATGGAGCCGATAAAAGGCGGAATGTTGGCTAATCCTCCCGACGAAGTGGCGGCAGTCTTCAAGGCGGCAAATCCCGATGTATCGTTGGCGTCATGGGCGATTCGTTATGCGGCAAGTCTCGACGGAGTTATAACGGTTTTGTCGGGCATGTCGACGCTCGCGCAAATGGAAGATAACGTTGCTTATATGGAAAATTTCAAGCCGCTTTCCGACGCGGAGCGCAAGACTGTCGAAGAGGCTCAAAAACTTTTGGCGGCAATTCCCATAATCCCTTGCACCGCTTGCCTTTACTGTGAACCGCAGTGTCCTGTTGGTGTCGGCATAGCGGGTTCGTTTTCGGCAATGAATATTCTGACGTTATACCGCGATAAGGAGGCGGCTCTTCGTGAGGAACATTGGCGCGTTGCAATGCACGGCAAGCAATCTGCGAGCCATTGTATAAAATGCGGAAAGTGCGAAACTGTCTGCCCTCAGCATATTAAAATCCGTAGAGAATTAGTCAAAGTTGCGGCGGCAATGGGCAGATGATTTTATTCATTACGTTTGAAAAGTTCCTCGACGCTCATCTCGACGTTGAGGAATTTTATTATAGCCGTTTTTTGTTCGGACGAAATACTGACTTTGCCTTGAAGTTTTCTCGTGACGGATTGAGTACATAATCCCAAATGTTTGGCAAGGTCAACGGTTTTAATTTGTTGGCGGGTTAATTCAGCTTTCAAAACAGGGTAAGTATCCCAGTCCATTCGTTTTGTTGAGAAAGTTTTTTCTGCGCCAAATTCGTCATCTCTTATAAATAATTCTTCCAACGTCATATCCAATCCGAGAAAATTTTTAACCGCTTCCGCCTCTTCAATCGAAAAACTTACTTTGCCGTTAAGTTTACGATCAATATTTCCTTTTGATAAGCCGATGGAATCTGCTAATGTGGAATATTTGATTTTGCGACGCCGAAGTTCGGTTTCAATGATTGGAAAAACATTCTTCCTGTTGCGTCTAATCCAGCCTCTTTGTTCGGGCGGACGTGCCTTTTCTTTTTCCCAACGAGATTTTCTCGCTTTATCAAGGATATTTTTTCCTTCGGGTGTTTCAGCACGTTTTTTCGAGGCTATGGTCATTCGCAATACGGTTTCCGGGGATTTTGGCGTCCTCATTCTCTCCAATGCTTCCTCAGTTAATCCTTTTAAAGCCGCGCCGCCGTCCGTTAAGTTATAGCCGTTCGGATGCTTGCAGTTGAGTTTGGCAATCCAATAAATTTCGCGTTCGTCGAGTTGCTCCGGTGTCTCGCACGTTTCGAGAATTTCAATCGTAAAATTTTCTTGCCCGTATTTTTGAATCGCGTAGCCGAGATGTCTTTTATCGGTTGCGTGTTCCTTGAAACGCTGTTCGATTGTGCGCGTCGTTTGCCCGACGTACTTCATGCCGTTGAGCAAACAGGTAATGACGTAGATAACGCCGTAGACTTTCATAAAAGCTCCCGCCTTTCCGGTTTGACAGCGCGGCGCGAGCGTGTTAGAATTTCAAAAATGTTTTAAGCTCTGCCGTGCTAAGTGTTTGAGTTCTAACGATTTGAATCTTAACACGCAGGGCTTTATTCGTCAACAAAAGAGGGCGGCGGCATGAAGAAAATTAAAATTACGGTGATTCGGAAGGCGCGTTACGACGATTTGATTGCCCGCTATGAAAATCCGATTGAAAATGCTTGCAACATGGAAGAAGGGCAAATTTTTATCGCGAACGGTTGGCAATGCCCCGAAGGATTTTGTTTAAGCGCGTGGGAAACGCTATCGCCGTTTGTAATGGCATTGTCGCACGGCGCGGAGAATTTTTATTCGGGCTGGATGAAAAATCCGAAGTCGGCAATGCTGTCTTGCAATGACGGTTTTCGCCCTGTGAGTTTTCTGATTGAAACTTTAGATGAGGAGGCAAACTAATTGTTTGAAATTGTAATAATCGGCGCAGGTATGGCAGGATCGGTTTTGGCTGAACGATTTGCGTCGAGTGGTAAGAAAGTTTTGTTGATTGAACGGCGGCAACATATTGCGGGTAATTGTTATGATGAAGTCGACGGCAATGGAATTTTGATTCACAAATACGGACCGCACCTTTTCCACACCGACGACGCGCAGATTTGGGAATATCTTTCGCGCTTTACGGAGTGGCATTTGTATTTTCACAAAGTCAAGGCGGTTATTGACGGAAAGCCCGTGCCGTTGCCTTTTAACTTCAACACGTTGCATGAAGTTTTTCCGCCGAGCTTGGCTGATAAATTGGAGGCAACTCTCCTTGAACGTTTTGAGTACGGGAAAAAGATTCCAATACTTGAACTAAAAAAATCCGTCGATAAAGATTTACAATTCTTGGCGGACTTTATCTATGAAAAAATTTTTCTGCATTACTCCGAAAAGCAATGGGGACTTTCGCCCGATAAAATTTCCGGCGCGGTTACGGCTCGTGTACCCGTTTTAATCGGACGCGACGACAGATATTTTCAAGATAAATTTCAAGCCATGCCCAAATTCGGTTATACAAAGCTCGTCCGAAACATGCTTGACCATAAAAATATCAAGCTCCTGTTGAACACGGATTTTCATGAGGTTATGAATCTGCGCGGCGAGGAAATTTATTTGTTCGATAAAAAATTTGACGGGCGATTGATTTACACGGGGCAACTTGATGAACTTTTCGATAAAAAATTCGGCGAATTACCTTATCGCAGTATCGATATGAAATTTGAGACGGTCGACGAAGAAATTTTTCAATCGGCTCCCGTAGTCAATTACCCGAACAATTACGACTTCACGCGAATCACCGAGTTTAAACAAATTCACCCCGCGAAGTCGCCGCGAACGACAATTTTAAAAGAATTTCCTCAAGAATACGTTGCGGGCAAAAACGAACCGTATTATCCGATTTTCACCGACGAGGCTAAGGCGGCTTATGAAAAATATTCTGCCGAGTTATCGCGTTTCAAAAATATTACGGCAGTCGGACGACTGGCGGAATATCGTTACTACGACATTGATGACGTTATCAAGCGAGCCTTTGAAGTTTTCGACAGTTTGAATCATTGAAATAAAAAAAGACCGCGCAGACTTTTTCTGAGCGGTTTATTTTTTTGCCTGACAAATTATTTCTTGCCGCCGAATTGTTCGACGGGATTTAATTAATTTGGTATATGCGTTTGTTTTCAAGCACCTGCCATAGGTTGGTCATGATGAATGTGTAAATGCTTTAAGCAGAATTTGAAAATGGAATAAGCCGGCTCGTCGGCGCGTTTGACGGTATGAGCAAAGCCGCCTTCGCCGACCACATAGGCAACAGTACCGTCTTCCTCTTCTTCAAAGAAATACCATTGTTCCTGCGGCGAATAAGTTTTTTCGTAGGAAACAACCTTTACTTTAAAAGCAATGTCAAAATTGGTGTAAGTGATTGTTGAATCGTCAACGCAATATGTGGTTCTGGTTTCGGAGTCGGTGTAAACCTCAACTTCCTGAGCGCAGGCATTTTGAGCGGCAAAAATCAGAGTCATCATAAATATCGCCGCCGCCATAAAAACTTTCTTCATAAGAAAACCTCCCATCATTTTAATCTTATTTGGTAAATGTATCTTACTACTTTATTTTAGTGATGGCAACTTTTTAACAAAAAATCCCGCCGAGCTTTTCGACGGGAAAAATTTTTCATAGGAATTTTTTTAAGGAATGGGAACACCTTTAACCAAAAGTCGCGCCTTAGCTCTGGCAAGTGCCGCCTCTGCGCGGTCAATATCAATTTCGGCATTTCTCTTGGTGAGGCGTTCCTCTGCGCGTTTGTAAGCCGCCTTTGCCCGCTCAACGTCTATATCGTCGGGATTTTCGGCACTGTCGGCGAGAATAGTAATTTTATCGGGCGTAACTTCCATAAAGCCGCCGCCAATAAAAAGTTGAGTTTCGCCGCCGCCTTCCTTAATCCTCATTGCGTGCGGGATAAGCTCCGTTAAAAGTCTTGCGTGTTTAGGCAAAATGCCCAGCTCGCCGCAAATCGAACGGGTTATCAACATGTTAATTTCTTTAGCGTAAACTTCGCCTTTATCGGGCGTGGCAACCTCAAGCAGGATTGTAGCCATACCTTAAGCCTCCTTGAGTTTTTGAGCCTTTGCGACTGCCTCCTCAATGCCGCCGACCATGTAGAAAGCATTTTCGGGCAAGTCGTCATATTTGCCGGAAAGAATTTCTTTGAAGCCGCGAATGGTATCTTTCAACGCGACGTATTTGCCCGGCGAACCCGTAAAG
>JAFZIQ010000170.1 GCA_017554285.1 Selenomonadaceae bacterium | reverse complement strand
GGGTTCGATCCCCCTCGTCTCCACCAAAAGTGAAATTAAAGATTCGGAACATAAAAAGAGTCCCCTCACGTGAGGGGATTCTTTTTTTGCCCTATGAAGTTTTCAGCCGCTGACGACCTTATAGCCAAAGATTGTCCGCGAAATAATTCCCGCGTTTAAAAGATATTGAAGCTTTTTCTCAGTTTGCAAAGGCTTTAGATAAAGTTTTCGAGCAAGTTGTCGGAGTGTTAAAGGTTTTTCCAAGACCGCACAGATTTTATCACAGCGAAAAATTTTTTTTAGAACTCTGCGAAAGGCAGTACTGCCTTCGATTTGAAAAAGTTGCTGACGTTCGGATAAGGGCAATTCATTCAGCAACGGAAGTTGAGCGGAATTTCTTGCCAATATCGCAATACTGCAATCGTCTTGCGTATTATCAGCAACAACTGTACTTAAAGCCTCTTCAAGTTGCGGCGTTAAAATTTTCCCGTCAATTAAAGTCGTGCGGTGCATTAATCGCTTGACGGCGGGAGCCAGAGTTTTTTTCCTTTTGTTGTAAAGACTTTGCTCGGTGCCATCGCTCATTAAAATAAAGCCCGAAATATTTTTAAGATTGCCCTTGTAAATTCTCATATGCGCGGAGGCGTCGGAAGAAGTAATAAAGACAGTTTCGTTGGAAAATTCGCCGTTATCGGGCGTCGTGGCAACTTTCAAGCCTTCGTCATTCAAATAACCTATAACTCCGTCGCCCAAATGCACCAAGAAAAATTTTTCATCACGGACTGCCGCAATTAGCAATGTCGACGCCAAATCTTTTAACTCACAGTTGATAATTTCAGCCTCATCTTTAAGAGCTTGCAAAGCAACCGATAAAATTTCTTGCTTAACTTTGTTGCCGTCCTCTTGCGAGATTAAATCAAAAAATTTATCGGCAACGAACGCTGTCACTCGATTGACAACGCATTCCGCGCCGTAATGTGAAAATTCAGCCGAGCCTGCTCCATCAGCCAATGCAATAACATGAACGTCGTTTTCCTCGCGTCGAGCAACTTTATCTTGACAGGGGATATTTTTTTTCGCGTGACTTTTACCCTGCACCGCACAACATGCCGATTTCCAAGTCATAAAAATTCCTCCGCCAAATTTAAAGTTCGCCCCAAGTCTTAATGCCTTCCAAATCAAGCTTAATCGTATCGCCGGGCATTGATTGCGAAGTTCTTGATACACTTTGACTTAACCATTCAAAGAATTCCTTAAAATTCATACCCTTCAAACGGAGCGGCGGACGTTTTGGCGAAAATTTTTTAAGACAATCCATATCTGCCTTGTCGCCTATGCCAATCGGAAAAATCGTCAGCCGACGACTATTAGCCAATTCAAGTGTTCGAGAAACTGCGCGGTTAAATTCAGTCGAATCGCCGTTAGGTTCGCCGTCAGTCATCAAAACAAGCCAAGGTTGGTAATAATCGACGCCTGCCTCTCTGTATTCATGCTTGCGAGTTTCCAGACAGTCAAGAGCTTTGTTGACGGCTTCACCCATAGAGGTTTCACCTTGTGCCTTTAAGCCGTTAATTTTTTCCTTGCGCTCTTTTTCTTGCCTGTCCAAATTCGCAAAATCCATAACGAGTTCGGCAGTATCGCCAAAAGTCACAATACAAATCTCCGCCGCATATCGGGCAACTTCGTCTTCGAGCAGATTGTCATAGAAAAGATTGACGCCCTCAATCATCTCCTTTAGCGCGGTAACACCGCCCTTGACAACGCGCCACCATTTCCCGTCACGAAATTTACGACGTCCAGTATCGCGAGTTTGCCCGCCGACGACTCTGCCCATTGAACCGCTAACATCTAGACAAAGGCAAATCGGTACACGCGGCGTCGGATTTAACTCAAGGTCTTCTTTCCTTAAAAGGTCATTCATTACAATTTACTCCTTTTAATATCCTTTATTTTTTATCAGCTTCCAAAATTGTTTTATAGGTATATTTTTATGTAACTGTTGTTTTTGCTCGGATTTTCGTTTGTTGCGACATTCTTCACAACGTTTTGGTAATGAAATTCCCTTTGTCTCGAAATATTCCTTTTGTCCAAATGTTATATCGAACTTTCTTCCGCAATCCTTGCACTTAAATCGTTTCCAAACCTCATTTACTTCTTTAAAACATTTCTGGCAAAGCTTAGGACACTTAACTTTTTGAATGTATTTCTGATAATTTGAATAAATCATTTCGCAACCACAACGTTCACAATGATAGTGTTCGCCGTTTTTTAAACAATCTCGGCAAATACACTCCTGCAAACTTTCTTCTTCAAGCTCCTTGCCGCAAATTTTGCATTTCGCGTAAGTTTTATTCTTGTCCTTCTTAAGGCGCGTCGGGAAAATCAATAAAGCCTCTTTGTCTTGTGCGATCATCTTGCCGCTTTGAAGAAGATAAAGATATTCTTCAAACAGTTTGAGCCAATATCTCGTGTTTGGTCGTTTGTCCTCATCATGACAACTGCCGTCGTGCCGAAACGTCTGATAAAACGTTTCTTTGATTCTGTATGTCAAATGACTCCAACAATAACGCCACAGCCCCATCGGAACTTTGCCGGTTCTGAGGTTACGAAAAGGATAGGAAAATTCGCCCTTAATAATGTTTTCGACAAGACCCTCGCCGTCTTGCATGGCATAAGGCGGCTTGCCGGGGTGCATAATCATAAAAAGCAACGTCGCCACCGCAAAATTTTCATTGCCCAAAGTTCGCAAGCCGTATTCCTTGCCTTGAAGTTCGGGCGGAGTAAAAAGCGGCATCCCGACGGGACAAATAAAACCTTCGACTTGGTAGCTGTCCGTGTCTACGAAATAAACTTCCGTCGGCGAAACAACCAAAATATTATAAGGGTTAATGTCACCGAGAATTATGTTGCGGTCGTGCAGATATTTAAACTTTTTTAGAATCGTCACGCATAATTGAACTGTGTCAATTCTGTTCCAATCAGGAAAATATTTTTTTAAAAGCATGGGCATGAAAACACTTTTGCCCAAATCTTTGCCGGAAGCCGTCTTCATTAAATAACCGACAAATTCATCACGCCTATTATAAATCATAGCATAAGGAAAACAAATGCCTTCGCAATCAATATCTTTGGTAAGCATGAGCTTAAGTTTTTCATAACGCAAGCGAGTAATTTTTTCGGGCTTATAAATTTTGGCGACAAAGCCTTCAAGTTCCGTTTTGTAAATTGTTCCTTCGCCGCCCTTGCCGATTTCTTCAAGTAGCCGAAATTTTTTCTTGGAATCATTACGTATCGCCGTGACATAATCGCCTGCGCGTGGAACGCAGGAAATCTTTATCGTTCCTTCGATTTTAATAATCTCTTTAGTGACGGCAAAACATTCATTTAGCGGAATTTCATTCGATTCGGTTTTGACAGCCGGCGAGAAAATATCTTTCAAGAAACCGTCCTTGTCGATACGTTGCACAATTATTTTTTTTATGCCCTTGACGGCAGAATTATCTTTACCGAGATTTATTATTTCGCCTGCCAATCCCTTATCCTGTGTGATGAGTAACAAATTATATTGCATACGTTTCTTGGTGAACACGTGCAGAAAAACATTGTCGGCAAAATCTCCGTCGTCGGGGTCGGCATAAATTCCCATGAGATTTTCTTTGCTTAACCGAATAACATTTTTACAAGCTTTAATCGCTCGCATATTGAGTTCGGGGTTATTTGGATATTTCAGCTTGCAATATTCGGGTTCATCTGCCAGCTTTTTCAACTCTTTGTAGACGCTCAACGGCAAAATGATTTTCTTTTGCTCGCGCTCCAATGTCGGAATAATGTTTTGAAAAAATTTCTCCGCGCCTTCTGCCAAAAGACTCGAAGTGTCAACGAAAATCTTACAGTCCTTAATGCATTGCTCCAAAAATATCTTTTGAATTTCCACAGCCTAACGCCTCCTTAAGTCAGCAATATTGGTGGTCGAGATGAATAATCGCCCTGTCGTCGGAATGTAATTCAATCAATCGCCGCTGAAATTCCTTTTTAAATTCTTTATCGCTCATAAAAAAGTTTTGCGGTATCGAAACGTCGAAAATTAATTTCCTGCCCGTCTTGTAAGGCACAATTCGGAAGTCGTGGAGCGATAAATTGCCGTCAATCTCTGCCAAAATTTTTTCGGCAAGTTCTTTGTGTTCGTCAAAGGCTTTATCGCCTATAACAACGGGGTCAACATGCAACGTTACCGAAATTTGAAACGTCGATTGAAGTTTTCGCTCCAAACGGTCAATAATTTCGTGCGCCTCCAAAAGTTTCAACGTCGCGGGCATTTCAACATGCATTGTAACAAAAATCCTCTTCGCGCCGTAGCTGTGAATAATCAAGTCATGAACGCCTAAAACTTCGGGCGCGTCCGTGACGATTTTTTTTATCCCGTCGATTAAATCTTGATTCGCCCGCTCTCCGAGCAACGGATTTAAAATTTCTTTCAGCGAACTAAAACCACTACGCAATATAAACGCCGAAATAAAAATCCCCGCGCCTCCGTCTATGTTTATTCCAAATTTCAGCCACACACAGACCGAAATTATTACAACGCTCGTAGCTAAACAGTCCGTAAAGCTGTCCAATGCCGCCGCTTCTATCGCTGACGAATTTATTTTCCGCGCCGCGTGTCTGTAAAATATTCCCAAGAAAAATTTCGTCGCGACCGATATGCTCAACACTATCAACGTTATTTTATCGACGCTTAACGCCTTCGGCTCGATAATTTTCATCACCGACGAATATAAAAGGTTCCCGCCAACCAAAATCATCGCCGTTGCTATGAAAAGCCCCGCCAAATATTCCGCTCGCCCGTGCCCGAACGGATGTTCTTCATCAGCCGGTTTTGCCGCTATTTTAAACCCAGCCAACATTACTATCGACGTGCCCATGTCAGAAAGATTGTTAAATCCGTCCGCTATTATCGAAATCGCGCCGCTCATTACTCCGATTATCAATTTTACGACGCTCAACAGCAGATTAATAAAAATCCCCGCGATACTCACGAATTGCCCAAAGTTTTCGCGGGTCGTCATGTTAAATAATTTTTTCCAACTCATTTAAAAGCCTCAAATTCTCCTCTCGCGAACGAATCGCCGTCCGTAAATAAAATTTATCCAGTCCCGTAAAGTTTTCGCAACTCCTAAGCAAAATTTTTGCCCGTCGCAACTCCGATAAGATTTTTTCCGCCTTTTCATGCTTAAACAGGATAAAATTCGCTGTCGGCATGAATATTTTTACTCCGCGCAGATTTTGTAACCTTTCAACCAAATATTTCTGTTCAATACCAAGCCAAGCACGAGTTTTTATTAAAAATTCTTCGTCAGATAATGCCGCGACGCCTGCTTTTTGCGCCAAGAAATTTACGTTCCATACGTCCTTTGATAAGTTCAATTTCTTAGCCAAATTCTCTTCCAATACTGCAAATCCTAATCTCAAGCCCGGTATAGCAAAAATTTTCGTCAAGGATTGCACTACAGATATTTTTTCATTAATAAATCCTCGTGCCGATTCCGTTTCCAAAAAATCTATAAAGGATTCGTCGATTATCACGTTTGCAACCTGCGCGAGACGCAAAATTTCTTCTATCGAAATTAAATTGCCCGTCGGATTGTTCGGGCGACCGATTATCACGCAATCAGACGAAGATTCTACTTCCGCGCAGAGTTTATCAATATTTATAGAAAAATTTTCCTCTGCCCTTGTGAAAAAATATTTTACTTCACAAAAAGCCGCTCGCGCCGCCCGTTCATACTCCGAAAAGCTCGGCACAGGTATTATAACACGTTTCGGGCGTATTACATTCAAATACAAATAAAAAAATTCCGCCGCGCCGTTTAAAACGACTAAATTCTTTTCCGAAACTTTATATCGCAGAGAAATTGCTCTTTTTAATTCCGTAGCATTCGGGTCGGGATAATTTATCACTCCGCGCAGATTGTCAGTCAGCGTTTGCAAAATCTTTTCCGATATTCCGAGCGGATTTATATTTGCGCTAAAGTCTAACCAATCGCCCGACTTGCCATTTTCATCGTAAATCCGCCCGCCGTGTTCGTATTTATTCAAAATCCTTACCTCCTTTTATCATTATACAAAATAAAAACCGCTCAAGCAATTTTGAACGGTTTATTTTTATCAAATATTTATTTTCAGAGCGCGGCGAGAATATTTTTAGCCGCCTCAAACATTTTCGGAATGCCTTCAGGATTTTTGCCACCAGCTTGAGCCATATCGGGACGACCACCGCCACCACCGCCGACTAATTTGGAAATTTCCTTGACAATCTTGCCAGCATGGACTCCGGACGCGATAGCTTTCTTATCTGCTTTGACGACTAACGAAACTTTACCGTCATTCACTGCCGCAAGTACCAATGCGCCGCCGTCCAGCTTGTCTATCAAGAAATCTGCCATGCCGCGCAAGTCATCGGGCGTTTTCGCTTGTACCACGCCTTTTAAGTACTTCAAGCCGCCTATTTCTTCCACGCCGACTAAAAGTTTTTGTGCTTCGGCGCGTTCCTTAATTCGTTGGACTTCCTCAAGCTGTTTGCGCATATTTTTATCTTCCGCCAAAAGTTTTTCAACCTGCGCGGGTATATCTTCTGCGCGGACTTTTAACAGCGTCGAAACTTGATTCAACAGCTCATTTTGCTTTGTCGCGTCCTTAATAGCCGCACGACCTGTTACAGCCTCAATACGACGAACGCCCGCCGCTATGCCGCCTTCGCTGACGATTTTAAAGCGTCCAATCTGTCCGATATTCTTTACGTGCGACCCGCCGCATAATTCGCAACTGAAATCCTCTACACTTACGACGCGAACTATTTCTCCGTATTTTTCGCCGAAAAGTGCCATTGCGCCGAGTTTTTTAGCCTCCGCTATCGGCATTTGGCGAATTTCTACGTCGCAAGCCTTTAATATCTCCTCATTTACCATTTCTTCAACGTCCGCAAGCTGTTGCGCCGTCACCGGCTCAAAATTCGAGAAGTCAAAGCGTAAACGTTCGGGCGTAACCAGCGAACCCGCTTGATTTACTTGGTTGCCGACAACTTTTTTCAATGCCGCTTGCAATAAATGCGTCGCCGTATGGTTCCGCGCAGATGATAACTTCTTGTCGAAGTCAATTTTTATCTCTACCGCGTCGCCAACATTGATTTGCCCCTCTTCAACGTATGATTCATGATAAATCGTGCCGTCTGGAAGTTTTTTAGCGTTGGAAACTTTAATCTTGCCAAATTCGCTGAATAACCAGCCCTCGTCGCCGACTTGTCCGCCGCCTTCCGCATAAAACGGCGTGCACTCCAAAATAATTCCCGCTTCGTCGCCGTCGTGCAGTTCGTCAACTAATTTTCCGCCACTCCACAGCGCAAATACTTTAGACTTCGTGCATTTATCATCGCGGGTAAGGTTTTGAGTATCTAAATTCAGCAAATCAGGCACATCAAGCCGTTCATTCGCCGCACGAGCTGCGCGGGCGCGTTGACGTTGATTTTCCATTGCCTTATCAAAGCCCGCCTTGTCCGGAGCCAATTTATTCTCCGCCAATATCTCTTCCGTCAATTCATACGGGAATCCGAACGTGTCGTATAACTTGAAACATACTTCGCCGCTTAAAATCCCATTTTGCGCCTTCGACATCTCTAAATTTAATATTTCCATGCCCTGCGCCAGCGTCGCCGCAAATCTATCCTCTTCCAAGCGAACAACTTTCTTGATATACGACAAGTTTCGCGTCATTTCCTCGAAATCGGGCATGTCTGCATAAATTTTCGAGACTACGTCTATTGCGCCCTCTAAAAATGCCTCTTTTATCCCTAACATGCGCCCATGTCGTATCGCTCGACGTAAAATCCGCCTTAAAACATACCCGCGCCCCTCATTCGACGGCAATATCTTATCCATTATCATAAATGCCATCGAACGCGCATGGTCTGCTATTACTTTCATCGATATATCCGACTTTTCGCCCGCGCCATACTTTATTCCGCTAATTTTCTCCACGTATTCGATTATCGGATACAGTAAATCCGTCTCGAAATTAGAATTTTTACGCTGTAAGACGCTCGCAAGCCTTTCAAGCCCGCATCCAGTATCAATATTCTTGTGCTCAAGCGGTTTATATTGCCCGTCCTCCGTTTTATCAAATTGCGTGAAGACTAAATTCCATATCTCAAGGAATCTGTCGCAATCACAGCCGGGCGCGCAACTTTCTTTGCCGCAACCGCGTTCCTCGCCTAAATCTATATAAATTTCGCTGTCGGGGCCGCACGGTCCGGGTCCTATCTCCCAAAAATTATCCTCAAGCCGTATTATGTGCGCAGGATTCAATCCCGGTTGCTTTAACCAGATTTGTTCCGCCTCGTTGTCGTTCGGATATATCGATACCCATAATTTTTCGCGTGGTAGTCCGCAAACCTCCGTTAAAAATTCCCACGCCCATGGAATTGCCTCTGCCTTGAAATAATCCCCGAATGAGAAATTCCCAAGCATCATGAACGCCGTATGATGCCGCGCAGTCCGTCCGACGTTTTCTATGTCGCCAGTTCGCACGCAACGTTGATTTGTCGTCACTCGCGGGCACGGCGGCTTCAATTTCCCTGTGAAAAACGGTTTCAGCGGTGCCATTCCCGCTCCTATCATTAACAGCGTCGGATCGTTTTCCGGTATCAGCGAAAAGCTCGGCATTACCAAATGTCCTTTGCTCTCGAAGAATTTCAGCCACGCCGCCGCTATCTCCTTGCCTGTCATATACTTCAATTTATTTGCCTCCTTTATGAACGCCGATTATATCACACCTCGCAGAAAAATAAATCCCTTTGACACTGGAAAAATTTTTTGTTAAAGTGTGTAACGAAATGGAATTTGAGACGTATAATCTACAGAAAGAAAAATTTACTCAAAGGAGAGATTAAAATGTGGTGGTGAATAAATTTTAACTAAAAAATGCGTCGGACTGTCGCACTCGTAAAAAAAAAGCCCTTCGTAGTGATTCGGAGGGTTTTCTCGTTGACGGCGGAAAATTTTTTTGATAGACTTGTAACAAAATCGAATTCTCGACGTATAAAGGATTGAAAACAGAAAGGAGATTGATAATATGGCTGAAAAAGACAAATACGCGGACGAAATCATGAGTGATGAGGAACTCGACGGCGTTGCTGGCGGTTATGCCAATGAAATGGCAGATGACAGTCAGTTTTTGAATGTATTATTGCGTGGAAGACCCGGACAATGTGACCGCTACGGTCAATGGAGAGCACCTTATAATGGTGAAGAAATCGAAAATGCGTGGAAATCAGTCGGTGTTGAGTGTGTTACGAAGTCAGCATTCTATGGTAACATTTACAAAATTAATGGGAAAGAAGTTAGTCAGCAAAAAGCTTGGGAGCACGCTGAACAAGTTGTCGGCAAGCATTTAGAAAGATCTGATTGGGATTGGTAAAAAAAATCGTCTCGTAAAGCTTAAACGCGTCTCACGGTCGCAATCAGTGATAAAAAGCCC
>JAFZIQ010000169.1 GCA_017554285.1 Selenomonadaceae bacterium | reverse complement strand
TGCGCACTTCGATCATTTCGGTACGCATATCAGAGCTTACGCCGAGAAAACTTCGCGTTACATTTTCGGCAGCGACTTAAAGCATACAAAGCGCGTCAAAATTTTTCCGACGAAAAAAATCACGTATTTAAAACGCTACACGCAATGGGAAGACGACGCGATAAAAATTTGGAGTTACGACTCAACGGATGTCGGCGTCTCCTTCCTCGTAGAATTTCCTTCGGGCAAGAAAGTTTATCACGCGGGCGATTTTAACTGGTGGGATTGGGAAGACGATACATCGGAGAATATCGAATTGGCAGAAAAGATTTTCAAACGCCAGCTTAAGCGTATGCACGGCATGGAGGCGGACGTTGCCTTCTTCCCCATTGACGGGCGACTCGGCAGAGTGCAGGAAAGAGGCGCGATAGATTTCGTGGCGAAGACCAACGTTAAAAGTTTCGTGGCGATGCACCGCGTCGATTATCCCATGTGGATGCCTTCGCAGAAATTCTTATCTGCCAAAAGAGATTTGCCGACATGGGCTCCGGTTAAACCCGGCGAGCGTCGCATATTTGACGGCGACAGGTTTGTGGAGGCATAGGCATGGCTGAAAAGAAAACTATGCTGACTCAAGACGGCTATAACAAGCTGGTCGAGAAGTTAGATTATCTGAAGAGTGTTCGGCGGATAGAAATATCTGAGCGACTTAAAGCGGCAATAGCACTCGGCGACCTCAGCGAGAATTCCGAATACGATGACGCCAAGAACGAACAAGGGCGTTTGGAAGGCGAGATCAGCGAGCTTGAGGCTAAACTCCGCAACAGCGAGATAATTCAATCGACGACGAACACGGGCAAGGTAACTATCGGCAGTACGGTAAAGATTCGCGATATTGAGCTTGACGAAGAGCAAACGTATATGATAGTCGGCTCGACGGAGGCAGACCCCGATAACAATAAAATTTCCGACGAATCTCCGTTGGGCGCGGCAATCATGGACAAGACGGCGGGAACGATTGTGCAAGTTCATGCGCCGGCGGGCGTGCTTGAGTTTGAACTGTTGGACGTGAAGTAACGGAGGGCGACTCATGAACGTATTGCTAATCGGCGGCGGCGGACGCGAACACGCTTTGGCTTGGAAAATTGCACAAAGCCCTTTGCTTAAAAAATTCTTTGCAATTCCCGGCAGTCCCGGCATAAAAGATTTTGCCGAATGTGTCGACGATATTTCAATCAGCGACAATGCCGCGCTTGTTGCCTTTGCAAAGGAAAAAGGCATTAATTTGGTCGTTATCGGTCCGGAGGCTCCGTTGGTTAATGGTTTGGTCGACGCGCTGAATGCAGAAAATATTAAGGCGTTCGGTTGCACTAAAGACGCCGCGCAGATTGAAGGCTCGAAAATTTTTGCGAAACGTCTCATGAAGAAATACAACATACCGACTGCCGAGTTTGAAGTCTTTGATAATGTTGACGCCGCAAAGGATTATATTCGCAAAAAAAGTGCGCCGATAGTTATAAAGGCTGACGGCTTGGCGGCTGGAAAAGGCGTTATCGTCGCGCAGAATCTTGACGAGGCATTGAATGCAGTTGACGAGATGAAAAATTTTGGTTCCGCTGGTGATAAGATTGTCGTAGAAGAATTCATGGCGGGCGAAGAGGCTTCGATACTCGCTTTGACTGACGGCGAAACGATTATTCCGTTGATAGCGGCACAAGACCATAAACGCGTTAATGACGGCGACGAGGGCTTGAATACGGGCGGCATGGGAGCCTATGCACCTGCTCCGATTGTCGACAAAAAAATTGCCGCGCAGGTTGAAGAGAAAATTCTTAAGCCGACGATTGCCGCGCTTAAAGCCGAAGGGATTACTTATCGCGGCTGTCTGTATGCGGGCTTGATGATTAAAGACGGCACGGCTAAAGTTGTCGAATTTAATTGTCGATTCGGCGACCCTGAAACGCAAGTTGTATTGCCGCTTATGGAAAGTGATTTGCTTGAGCTTATGAACGCCTGCGCGGACGGCACATTATCCGATAAAAAAATTTCGTGGAGCAATCAAAGTGCAGTCTGCGTAATAATGGCAAGCGGCGGTTATCCGAAGTCTTACAAAAAAAATTTGCCGATTGACGGCGTGACTAAAGCCAAGAGTTTGGGCGCGACGATTTTTCATGCGGGCACGAAGATTAAAGACAATGAACTTGTCACGAGTGGCGGCAGAGTTTTGGGCGTCACGATGACGGCTTCGACTTTGCGCGAAGCTGTCGACAAAGTTTATAAATGCGTTGAAGTTATTCACTTCGACGACGCGCATTATCGCAAAGATATTGCCGCAAGAGCTTTAAAGTAAATCTGTTGTATAAAAAAATCCCCTTCCGATTTGGAGGGGGATTTTTTGTGACCGTTAATTTTTTTTACAGAATGAACTGCGAAAGGTCTCTGTTCTTTGCAATATCCTTAAGTCGTTCGTCAACATAAGCCGCATCGATTACGACTTCGGTTTTTCCGTCCTTAACCATGTCGGGAGCCTCGAACGATATTTGCTCCAATAATTTTTCAAGCAAAGTATGAAGTCTGCGCGCCCCGATGTCTTCCGATTGCTCGTTGACGTGTTCGGCGAGGTCGGCAATACGTTCAATGGCGTCTGCTCTGAAGTCAAGCGCGAGTCCTTCCGTTTGAAGTAAGGCTTTGTACTGTTTTAAAAGTGCGTTTTGCGGTTCCGTCAAAATTTTCTCGAAATCTGCCTTGAGTAATGATTTTAACTCGACGCGAATGGGGAAACGCCCTTGCAATTCGGGGATAAGGTCTGAAGGTTTCGCGGTATGGAACGCGCCCGCTGCTATGAACAAAATATAATCCGTCTTTACAGGGCCATATTTAGTCATGACGGTTGAGCCTTCGACAATCGGCAGAATATCTCTTTGAACGCCTTCGCGGCTTACGTCCGGACCGGAACTTGAACCTTTGACTGCAACTTTATCGATTTCGTCAAGGAAAACTATTCCGCTGCGCTCGGCGAGTTCAACGGCAGTTTCCGAAACTTCTTCCATGTCAATGAGTTTCTCGGCTTCTTCCTGTTCAAGAATTTTCCGCGCAGTCGCGACCGTAACTTTACGTTTGCGCATTCTTTTAGGCATAAGTGAGCTGACCATATCTTGAAGATTATCGCCCATGCCTTCCAAGCTCGACCCGCTGAACATTCCGACCATAGGTTTTGCATGATCCGCAACTTCAAGCTCGATAACTTGATCTTCCATTTTGCCCGCCAATAATCTTTTGCGAACGAATTCGCGACCGGGTTTTTTGGTATCTTCTTCGACAGCGGGCGTCGCGTCCGAATCGGCATTGCCGAAAAGTTTTCCGAGCGGATTTTGTGAACGTTTAGGCTCCGGAACCAACACATCAAGCAAGCGTTCAATGGCATTAGCCGCCGCCTTTTCCTTAACTTCTTCCGTGCGTTGTTTGCGAACCATGCGGACTGCCGTTTGAGCCAAATCGCGGATAATCGATTCGACATCGCGCCCGACGTAGCCGACTTCCGTAAATTTCGTCGCCTCAACCTTGATAAACGGTGCTTTAACCAATTTAGCCAATCTGCGAGCAATTTCCGTTTTGCCGACGCCCGTTGAACCTATCATCAAAATATTTTTCGGGATAACGTCGTCGCGCATTTCGTCGGGCAATTTATGACTGCGCCAGCGATTTCTTAACGCGATTGCCACCGATTTTTTAGCCTCGTCCTGTCCGACAATATATTTATCCAATTCCGCTACGATTTCGCGGGGTGTCTGGTCGTTTACGCCGAGTTCTTGAGTTATTTTTTCCTTTTCCTTAGCCATTAAACGTTCCTCCATTAAATTTCTTCGATAATGATATTCTGATTCGTGAAGACGCAAATATCTGCGGCGATTGACAGAGATTCTTTAGCGATTTCAGCCGCCGTCATGTCGGTATGTGCGATTAAAGCTCTTGCCGCCGCCAATGCGTAAAAGCCGCCCGAACCGATTGCCGCAACATCGCCGTCAGGCTCTATGACTTCGCCATTGCCAGATAATAACAGAATCGTATCTTTATCGGCAACCAAAAGCAAAGCCTCAAGACGACGCAAAATTTTATCTGTGCGCCAATCCTTAGCCAATGCAACTGACGCCCTTTGAAGGTGTCCATGCGTCGATTCGAGTTTCTCCTCAAATTTTTCAAAGAGTGTAAAGGCGTCGGCTACCGAGCCGGCAAAGCCCGCAATAATTTTGTCGTGATAAAGGCGGCGAACTTTTTTGGCTGTCGATTTCATAACCGTTGAATTGCCGAAAGTAACTTGTCCGTCGCCCGCCAATGCAACTTTGCCGTCCTTTTTAACGGCTACTATCGTTGTCGAATGAAATTCCATTTATTTCAACTCCAATCCAAATTTTCCTATGTCAATCAATGAACGCTCGGCGAGTTTTTCCTTGCGAAATTTTTTAGGCGTCTTGGTTTCGAGCGGCGGCAACAGCCCGAAAGTTATATTCATCGGCTGAAAATTTTTTGCGACCGCCGTCGTTATGTAATTCGCCAATGCCCCGTGACAAGTCGTCTGCGGAAAGATTATCGGCTCCAAATTTTTTGCCAATCGTGCCGCATTGACGCCCGCCATTAATCCCGATGCCGCCGATTCTACGTAACCTTCAACGCCCGTAATTTGTCCCGCGAAAAATATTTGCGGCTGCGATTTTAATTGGAACGTCGGCGATAAAATTTTAGGCGAATTTATGTAAGTGTTCCTGTGCATGACGCCGAATCTTACGAACTCCGCCGCCTCAAGTCCCGGTATCATTTTGAAAACTCTTTTTTGTTCGCCCCAAGTTAAATGCGTTTGAAAGCCGACCAAATTATAAAGCGTCGCCTCGCGATTGTCTTGCCGCAACTGAACGACCGCATAAGGAGTTTTGCCCGTGCGCGGGTCGATTAAGCCGACAGGTTTTAAATTCCCGAAACGCATTGTATCTTCGCCGCGAGCCGCCAAAATTTCTACGGGCAAACAACCTTCAAAGAAAATTTCTTGCTCGAAGTCGTGAGGCTTAGTCTTTTCGGCATTGATTAATTCT
>JAFZIQ010000168.1 GCA_017554285.1 Selenomonadaceae bacterium | reverse complement strand
TCCCGCCAAAGTTCACGAAAATATTTTGAACGTCGCGTTGGATTATTTGGCAGTAGGAATCGACCCCGCGAAGTCGACGATTTTTATTCAGTCGCAAATTCCCCAGCTCTTCGAGTTGACGGCGTACTATATGAATATCGTAACGGTATCGCGCCTTGAAAGAAATCCGACTGTCAAAAGCGAAATCGCGCAGAAAAATTTCGAGACGAGTATACCTGCGGGCTTTTTATGTTATCCGGTCAGTCAAGCGGCAGATATTACGGCGTTCGACGCGAATATTGTACCTGTCGGCGAAGACCAAGCTCCAATGTTGGAACAGACGCGGGAGATTGTCCGCAAAATTCATGAACTTTACGGCGAAGGAATTTTGGTTGAGCCGGAAATTCTTTTGCCGAGCAGTCAGGTTTGCAGAAGATTGCCCGGTATCGACGGCAAGGCTAAGATGAGCAAAACTTTGGGTAATGCTATTTATCTCAGCGACGACAGCGCGACGATTGCGGCGAAGATTAAGGACATGTACACCGACCCGACGCATATTAAAATTTCCGACCCCGGACATATTGAGGGCAATGTTGTCTTCACTTATCTTGACGCCTTTGCGAAGGATACCGCAAAAGTTGCCGAGCTTAAGGAACATTATCAACGCGGCGGGCTTGGAGACGTTGCAGTTAAAAAGTATCTGCGCGAAGTTTTGGAAGAAGTTTTGGAGCCGATTCGCCGTCGTCATGCCGAATACGAGGCGCGTCCCGATGAAGTTATGGACATTCTCAAAGAGGGCACCAAAAAGGCTCGCGCCAAAGCGTCCAAAGTTTTAAATCGTGTTAAACGCGCCATGAAGATTGATTATTTTAATGTGTAAGGAGTTCGATTCCGTGAAAAAATTTTTAAGCTTAGCTTTAATCGTAACGCTGATTTTATCGCTGACAGCCTGCGCGGACGCCGCGAAAAAACAGAAAATAAAATTCAACAAGAAGCAGCTCAAGAAGATTGAATTGGTCGAATCGCCTTCTCACGGCGAGCCGATGATAATTCTGCGCGAAAATTATTCTGACGTGCCGATAATGGGTGAACCCGTCGCCACTCAAGCGCAAATGGTTAATTACATCAATAAACGCAATCCGAATCCGAAACTTAATTGCACGGTTGAAGACGTTGTTCATTTGTACTACGTTGAGGCGGGGCGCGAGGGAATTCGTCCCGACATTGCGATTTGCCAAGCGATTAAAGAAACGGGCGTTTGGGCTTACGGCGGCGACGTTGTTCCCGAACAAAATAATTACTGCGGACTCGGCACGACGGGCGGCGGAGTCAAGGGCGCATACTTTGAAACGCCTCAACTCGGAGTAAGGGCGCATATTCAACATTTGCTTGCGTATTCGTCAAAGCGTATGCCCAAAGTTGAAGTCGTCGACCCGCGTTATAATTTGATAAAAAAATTCCGTCCGCAAATTTTCGGCAAGCTTACCAAGTGGACGGAACTTAACGGCGTCTGGGCAGTACCAGGCAACCATTACGGCGAAGATATTTTAAATTTATGGGTGCAATCGCAAATGCCCGATGCCTCCGATGCCTCAATGGAGGCGGCGAATTTGAAAGTTTTGCTTGAAGACGACAAGGCGGCGGCGTATGTTTATCGCGGAATCGTCAACTTGGAGCGCGAAAGTTTTTATGACGCGGAAGAAGATTTTCAATCGGCGTTGGCAGTCGAATCCGAATTGAAAGAAGCCCTTTTCGATTTGGCACTTGCGCAGGAAAAGATTAACAAGCTCGACGACGCCATTAAAACTTATGACACGCTCCTTGCCATTGATGAAAAATTCGTTGACGGCTGGTATAATCGCGGGCGTTTGAAACTTGCCAAAAACGATTACAAAGGCGCGATAAGTGATTTTGAATCTTCGCTGGCGATTGAGACGATTAACGCCGACGCTTACAACGACATTGCCGTCGCATGGTTTAAGCAGAAAAAATACGAAGAGGCTTGGAATTCTATTCAGAAAGCCGCCGCGCAGAGTACAAGCAATGCAATCGTTCAAAGCAACTACGAGAAATTTGCGGCTTGCGTCAAAGTCAAGAAATAATTTTGGGAGGAATAAATTATGGCTTTTAACATGCCCCGTTCACCGAAGGACGAAAAACTTTTCAATAATTATAAGGAGAAGGGCGACGTAAACATTATTACGTTAGGCAGAGGCGGAAGTATTAGAGGGGTTGACATAAGTCTTGACCAAAGCAATCAAATCAATATCTTGAGCGGTCGTTTTTCTTCGTTTGCAAACAATCTTTATTGTCTTATTGGCGGCAATCATTCGATGAAAAGCGTTTCAACTTCGCCGCTTGATGTCAAAAGAGTTATCAGACATGTTTTTGGGGAAATACGTCCCAATCTTAAACCGCTCCCACAAATTAGAGAGAATCACCAGCAAATTGTTATCGGTAGTGACGTTTGGATTGGTCGTTTTGTAACAATTATGGGCGGCGTTAAGATCGGCAACGGCGCAGTTATCGGAGCAAGGTCGGTCGTCGCGAAAAATATTCCGCCTTATGCAATCGCAGTCGGAAATCCTGCGCGGGTCGTGAAGTATCGCTTTGACGAAGAGACGATTAGGAAATTACTTGCCGTCAAATGGTGGAATTGGGACTTGGAAAAAATCGCAGACAATTTCCCGCTCATGAATGACGTTGAAAAATTTTTGGAAGCTCATTATTCGCCGGAACTCGAAGAATTTCCTGAAGATGAATTTACAAAGAAGTTAGCTGCCTTCGGAGGAGGGGCAAGTTATCACTTTATCCCCGATTTCGAGGCGCAGAATCCGTTGTGGCTTAAAGTCATACAAGATTTTCAGAACGCAAAATTAAAAAACGCACTGCTCGTGATTTGGCTCCCTAAAGATTCGACGGAAGAAACTTCGCAAGCTGTGACTGAGGCGATTGGCGACAACAAAAATATTCTCACGTTCAAACACGAAGAAAATTTCTCTCCTGCCGCGCTCCGTAAGGGTACACACTTTATAACAACGCGTGAAATGACAAGTCTTGAAGCTCTGGATTATCTTTGGAACACAAACGTTAAGATTATTTCCGCACTCGACAAAGGCATTTTTCAAATATAAACAATTTTGGAGGCTGATACTTTGAGATTTGCAAAGCGCATGGGGAATTTCGGCGAGGGAGTATTTGCGCGACTTGCCGCCATGAAACAAGAAAAAATTTTATCGGGTGCAAAAGTCATAGATTTATCAATCGGTGCTCCGAATATCCCGCCGCCCGCGCACGTCATGAAAGTTTTGGCGGAGGAGGCTCTCAAGCCCGAAAATTACGTTTATGCGATAACCGATACCCGCGAATTTTTAAACGAAGCCGCCGATTGGTATCGTCGCCGCTACGGAGTTGATATTAATCCCGCGTCTGAAGTTTGCTCGTTATGGGGTTCTCAAGAAGGACTTTCGCACATTGCTTTAACGTTGATTGACGACGGCGATTTAACTTTGGTTCCCGACCCGTGTTATCCTGTCTTTGCTGACGGCGCGAAACTTGCCGGCTCGGAAATTTTCTTCATGCCGCAACTTAAGGAGCACGATTACATTATTCAGCTTGACAAAATTCCTCGCGACGTTGCCGAGCGTGCAAAATTTATGGTTGTCTCCTACCCGAATAATCCGACCACTGCTGTTGCACCCGCCGATTTTTATGAACGATTGGTTCACTTCGCCAAGAAATATGATATTGTCGTCCTGCACGATAACGCCTACAGCGAATTGATTTTTGACGGCTCGCAAGGCTTGAGTTTCCTGAGTTTCAAGGGCGCGAAAGATGTCGGCGTCGAATTCAATTCCCTTTCCAAAACTTACGGTATTGCGGGAGCGCGAGTCGGTTTTTGTCTCGGCAATAAAGATATTGTCAAACACGTCAAACTCCTCAAAAGCAATATCGACTACGGATTATTTTTGCCGATTCAAAAGGCGGCGATTGCGGCTTTGCGCAGTCCGAAAGAAATTATCGATAAAACTCGCGAGGCTTATATCGAACGAATAGATGCACTGATTGACGGACTCGACGCGGTTGGTTGGCATATGGATAAACCGAAAGCAACTATGTTTGTTTGGGCACCCGTTCCGAAAAATTTTGGCACGTCGGAAGAATTCGTCAAAACTTTGCTTGAAAAATCCAATGTCATGGTGACGCCCGGTTCCGCGTTCGGCAAAAGCGGCGAAGGCTTTGTAAGAATGGCTCTCGTTCAAACTGCCGACACTATGAAACAAGTTGCCGCGCAGGTTAAAACAACCCTTGATTAAGGGAAAATTCATTTAACCAAATAGCGCGAGAATTCCCCCGCCTCTATAGGCGGCAGGATGAATCGCGCCTTTTTGTTGACATGGTATACATAAGATGATAAACTGCATTCAGTCGAAATGAATTGAGGTTAGATATTATGCGAGAATTACACCATAACGCCCATTCAGTTTTCTTGATGTATTACCATCTTGTCTTGGTTGTAAAGTATCGTAGAAAAGTCATTGATGATGAAATTTCTACAAGGCTTAGAGAAATTTTCGAGTACATAGCTCCAAATTATGGTTTGAGTGTCGAAGAATGGAATCACGATAAAGACCATATTCACGTTTTGTTTACAGGACAACCCAAATCTGCCTTGAGCAAATTCATCAACGCCTATAAGAGTGCCAGTAGTCGGCTTATCAAAAAAGAATTTCCTGTCATTCGAGAGAAACTTTGGAAAGAATATTTTTGGAACCAAAGTTTTTGTCTGCTTACGACCGGTGGTGCCCCAATAGAAGTTATTCGTGAATACATAAAGGAGCAAGAGAACAAAAATTGATAAAGCGGTGAGGCAAGTGAACAAGGGATATAAATTCAGAATCTATCCGAATGCCGAGCAAAGAATCTTGTTTGCCAAGACGTTTGGCTGTGTTCGTTTTGTATACAATCGCATGCTTGCCGATAAATTTGCGAAGAAAAAATCAGTTACTCCGGCAAAATATAAAGAAGAATTTGAGTGGCTTCGTGAAGTGGACAGTCTCGCCTTGTGCAATGCGCAACTGAATCTGAATAAAGCATTTGAAAACCATAGGAAAAACGCTAAACACTTCGGCAAGCCGCGCTTCAAAAGCAAAAAGAATCGTCAAAGTTATTCGACAAACAATCAGAGAGGTTCGGTGAGGATTGAGAACGGACAAATAAAATTGCCAAAAGTTGGTTGGGTGAAAATCAAAGCTCATAGGCAAGTTGAAGGTACAATAAAGACTGTAACGATAAGCAAAACTCCAAGCGGTAAATATTTTGTGAGTATCTTGACGGAGTACGAAAACCAAGTACTGCCGATAGTACCGAAAATATTTTTGGGTTTGGATTACGCGATGAACGGACTTTTTGTTGCGTCAACAGGCGAACGAGCCAATTATCCAAGATATTATCGACGCGCCCAAAAGAAACTTCGCAGAGCGCAGAAGAAATTTTCCCGAAGCAAGATAGAAAGTCAAAATCGTGAAAGATGTCGAGTGGTATTGAGCCTTATATATGAGAAAGTGACGAATCGGCGAAAAGATTTTTTGCAGAAACTATCGACAAAATTGGTCAACGCTTACGACGCGATAGCGATTGAAGATTTAGATTTGAAAGCAATGTCGAAGCGTAAACGTGGCGGACGATTTAGTTTTGGCAAGTCAATTTCGGATAACGGCCGGGCAATGTTCACTCGAATGTTGGAGTATAAGCTTGAATGGCAAGGTAAAACACC
>JAFZIQ010000167.1 GCA_017554285.1 Selenomonadaceae bacterium | reverse complement strand
TCGAGTATACAGCAGATGTGGTGTGGGCACTCCAGCTAAACATTTTGAATTACATCAACGCCGGCAATATAGCCGAATCGCGCAAGCGCATCGAGGCGGCGAAAAAGCAACAACCGCGACAGATTCAACTCAAATGCCTTAAGAATCGTCAAGGCACGAATTACGAGTGTCACTTCAAGTACTATTCGGCTCACGACTATTTTGAACCGTGTGAGCAATTCACGGATAACACCGGTGCTACTTCTAAACGTAAACAATGATAGGAGGACTCAACATGAACGAAAATCATAGCATTCCCGTAACTTCCTTGCTCCCGACTTTTTCGGATGTCTTAATGTCGGAGAATCCGCTCGCGCTTATCCACAAAATCACGGGCAGTCTGCGTCCTTCCAGAATTCGCGTCGAAATCAATGACAAATTGGCAAAGGTCATCTTCAAGCTCAACGACGAGGACAGCGGCGAACTGCTTGAGGGCGAAACGTACCAAATTATCGAGAAACGCAATCTGAAAGGACAAGGGGAAATTCTGACGGCATTCAAAATCCTGAACAAAGCAGGTTATCAAGTCCTGCGCCCGTTTACAATGTTCGACCGGTTTGTCCTGGCGGTGTGCATCTCGGAATGGCTGGCAGGGAACCGCTATACGACAGTAGCGATAATATATCGAGCGTTGACGGGGAAAATCGGCAGGAGCGATGCTAAACCGAGTGTCACTCAACGCAAAGCGATAATGGAAAGCTTGGAGATACTGATGAGTCGGATAGTCGATTATGGAGCGGAAGAAGTATGCACGGTAATGGGCTATAACGGTGGCAACCCGTTTTACGGTAAAGGAGCATTGTTGCCCGCGTCTTACGTAGATTTTTCTGCAGTCAATGGAGATGATGACACGCTGATATTCTTTACGACGGAACCGCCGTTATTGAAAATGGCAGAAGCGAAAAAACAACTCGTCAGCTATGATGCTCGCCTTCTCGATATACCCGGACAGCAGAACACACCGATGAGCATCGCGGCGAAAAATTACACGAAGCTACGCAAACAAGAAATTATCCTGCACAGGCAACTGACGCCGACAATCACGTTTGTTGACGTTTTCAAAAAGCTCCGTATCGAAAAAGCCAACTCAGAGATTAAACGTCGTGTCCGCGAATTCATGATAGCATTGTTCGAGCACTTGAAAAAGGCTGGCGTAGTCAAATCGTTTGAGGTAATAAAACACGGTAACACCTTCTATTCAATCGAGTTCCCGCGCCCCAAAAAATCCTAAACTACACTTATGTAAAAGTAAATCTATAATGTTTACTTCGACGGTGGGCGATATTGTTACGAACGGTGGGCGATATTGTTATTGACGGTGGGCGATATTGTTATTGGTGAGAGGTTGAAAAAGGGCAATTTTGTCTAGTACAGCCTAGCTTTGTGGGCACCTCGCCAAAACCCTTAGATATGTAAATATCGTAGCACAGCATGTAAATATCGTAGCCCAGCCCCCGTCGAGTTGTACGGTCGGCAAGGTCGAGCCGCCAGCCGTTTATGCCCGCCGCCTAAGGAACGCGGAAGCGACATAAGGCTCAGACTGCGGCTGTCGTCCGTGACAGCCTTGTCTTCGCCAAAGTCGCTTTAGCCGCGCTGGTGGGTTTATCACCCCCCAGTCCCCCCGTAGGCAAAAAAACGCATTCAATCGCCTTGCCTTGCAGGCACCGCTACGCGGACGGCGATTGGCATTCCATGCAAAATGCGTTTTTTCACCCATCTTTTTGTCACTGCCGGACGTTATCACCCGATTAAGCGTAGTCGTGGAGTTGGGTCATCGAAGGAAGTATTAAAATCGCTGAGAAGTTGGGAAAAGCGAAAAACTTCGTGCAGGCACCTCTTTCACTAAACGGTTTTTATCAAAAAAATTTTTGAGAATATGGGCATGAAAAAGCCGCAATTAAAAGCACGTAGTGCGCGGCTTTTGAAATGTCCATATACGAGAAAATCTTTAAAGGGTTGCGCGAAAAATTTTTCGGGCTTAAACTTGTTTAGGTTGTTAGGAGAAATGAACGAGATATTTTAGAGTGTCGTAAAAAGTTTCGGTTGTTTAATGGAGGAATCACAATGGCTTTTAAGGTCTTGAGGAACGACATAACGCAAGTTGAGGCTGACTTGATAGTAAATCCAGCGAATCCGGTTCCGGAAATCGGTGGAGGTTCAGAGTTTTCTATATATGAGAAGGCAGGAAAAGAGCGATTACTTGCAGAGCGCATGGAAATCGGAGAAATCGCGCCTGGTGATGTTGCTCTGACTTCTGCGTTCAATTTGAAGGCGAAGTATATAATTCATGCGGTTAGTCCTGCTTGGAGAGATGGTGGTGAAGACGAACTGAAACTTTTGCGTTCTTGCTACAAAAAGGCTCTCGATATGGCGGTAGAAAAAAACTGTCGAAGCATAGCATTTCCCTTACTCGGCACGGGTAATAACAGATTTCCGAAGGAGAAAGCTTTGCTCGTTGCGATGAGCGTGATACAAAATTTTTTGTCGACGCATGATTTGAAAGTAATGCTTGTAATTTTCGGACAAAGGACTTATGAGCTATCAAGTCAATTTTTTGAAGACATTACAGTTTTCGTCAACGAGAATTATGAGAGGCGTGTTTTACAAAAAGAATATTCCGCGCAACATTTGAGCAGAACACTGCCGAAGAGTATTTTTTTGGACGAGTTGGATAGTGGAACGCTTTTTCGGATTTTGGATAGTTGGGGAAAAGATTTTAAGGAACACTTGGCGAAGTACGTCGAGCGTAGCGGTATGAGTAATAAGGAGATTTATGAGGCGGCGAACGTTTCCAAGAAAGTTTTCTATGGAATTGAGATGTACAACACCAGCAAGAAAAATAGACCCGCCAAAAATACTTTGCTTGCGTTAATCGTTGCGTTGAAATTGTCGATGTCGGAGGCGTTGGAGTTGTTGGCGCGTGCAGAGTACATGCTTTCAAATGCTAGTCAGTTTGATTTGATTGTTGGAGAATTTATAAGAAAAAAACATTACGACGTATATGATATAAATATTGCTTTGTACGATAAAGATGAAAATTCGGAATTGCTCGGACAGAAATGAGTTTGTCACCCGATAAGTTACCCGATTGAAAAATCTTTATTTATAATGGAGTTCGTAAGTTAGACGGACTCCATTTTTTTGAAGCTATTGATTGAGAGGGTGCCTACGTGATGAAAATGTTTTTGAGCGTTTTCGTTTGGGTAATGCTTTTTGTAAGTATTGCAGGTGCGAATCCTTATGCTAGCGATAAAAATTTTGTTTATGTCTATTACAGCAGTTATCTGGATTTGCGAACGGTTAGTGTGCAAAAAAATTCTCCGCCTTACTTCATTGTTAAAGGCGATATTGTTCATGTTGATACGAAATCTAATACTGCCTCTTTGTATGCTGATATTACGATAAAATTTGATTTGCTTGGGCATAGAACTTTTCATCGTAACAACAAGACGGGGAATTGGAAGTTGGGCAATACTTTTGAAACTTCTTCTGAAAAAACATCGAATAGAAAAATTGCAGATGCGCTTTTTAAGGCGGCGTTTGGTCAGGAATTTTATGGCGAAAATTTCAGTCGAAATCGTTTGGGAATTAACGAATCAATTTCAGCACTTTCAATGGCTCGAATTGCGCTTGGTGGGATTCAACTCGGTGCTTCTCCAGAACGAGTTCGTTCAATTTATGGTTCACCGGACAAAATCAGACATCTTGCGGGGCGTGATTTGAGATTCTGGGGTGGAAATAGCGGAGAAATTTGGAGTTATGACACTTCATTTGAAATTACTTTTATCGACGGTACATCAAGAGCAGTTACATCCAAAATGGTTAATGGAATTAAAACGCCGGACGGAATTTCTGTGGGT
>JAFZIQ010000166.1 GCA_017554285.1 Selenomonadaceae bacterium | reverse complement strand
GCAGAAATTTTATCGGCAATAAATGCGGGAGATTATGATTTGATTCTCGACTTGTTAAGCGACAAGCCTGTAGCCGACGAAGATTTAATGTCAGACGTATTTGAGGAAATAAAATCGGCGGCTGAGGATAAAGATTCCGAGCGTCTTCAAGACATTTTGTCAGAGCTTAGCGAATATCGGATACCTAAAGATAAAGCCGGGCTTTGGGCAGAAATTTTGGCGGCAGTCGAAAAAGGAAATTACGATTCGATTCTTGAATTATTAACTTGAAATAAAAATAAGGTGTAGGGAGATCGATTGGTATGGGAGAAAAAAAGATTGCGATTATTCTGCAACAGTACAGTATCGTTGTCAGAGGCGTCGAGCGCAAGTTAAAGGAACTCGGTTATGGCGTGACAGTTCTGGAGCCGGATACCGATTTGATAAAAGAACAAGCTCCGCTGATGGATTTATTCGTCCTGTACCTTCCTAAGGACAGCAAGAATCGAGAAGAAGACGAACATAAATTCAAGATGCTGGCGCAAGTCTGCGACACGATACAAGATTACAAGAAAAGTATGGTGGTCATCGGCGAGAAAAGTTATCGCAGCAGTTTAATGGACATTAACCCGATACTGGGCGATTGCGAATGGGTAGACCGCCCTGTTGACATGAGATTACTCGCTGTGGCAATCGAAAAGGCTCTTACAAGGGACGGACAGCCGAAAGTCAGAAAGAGTATCCTTATTGTCGACAACGATCCGGCATATGCGAGCATGGTGCGAACTTGGATTAAGGAATTTTACAACGTCGACATTTTAACGGCGGGCAAGCAAACATTATCGTTTCTGATAAAGAAGAAAGTCGATTTGATACTGCTCGATTACGAAATGCCCGTTATGAACGGTCCGGAAGTACTGCAGATGTTGCGGCAGGAATTAAGCGAAGTATTGCCTCCAATCGTTTTCTTAACGGGCGTGAGCACACCGGAGGAAGTCAAAAAAGTGTTGGCGTTAAAGCCCGACGGTTATGTTTTGAAATCAAAGACGCGGGAACAATTATTGGAATACTTGGAAGAGAAATTGAAATGATTTTTTACTGTCGGAACTCATGAGAATTCGTCTTGTTTAAATGAATAGTTTCTGATAATATCGGCGGCAATGAAAGGAGGTAGAAAACTGTATCTGAAAACGTTGACATTTATAGACAAAGAGGAATAAATGGCTATGTTGAGAGCATATAAAACAGAAATTCTTCCGACAAAGCGACAAGGTTTGAAAATTCGCCAAACGTTGGGGACATGCCGTTATCTGTACAATCTGTATCTGGCAAGCAACTTTGAAGTGTATGAGACGCTGGGTACAGGATTCTTCGTGACAGCGTTTACCTTCGATAAATACGTTAATCACGTCGTAAAGAAAGAATTCTCGTGGATAGACGACTGCGGAGCAAAAGCGCGTAAACAGGCGTTGTGCAATGCCGAGCGTGCATTTAAAAATTTTATGCAGGGCAAAGCAAATCGTCCGAAGTTCAAGAAAAAACGTGAGCAAAAAGTTAAGGCATACTTTCCGAAAAATGCTAAAGGCGATTCGACAATATGGCGGCATAAAGTACAAGTACCGACAATCGGAACAGTTAAGCTTAAAGAGAAAGGCTATCTGCCTGCAAAAGCAAAAATCAGAAGCGGTACAATTTCTTACAAAGCGTGTCGCTATTATGTATCGGTGTTGGTCGAAGTTCTCGATAATCAGTCGGAGCAACCGCAAGGCGAAGGAATCGGCATTGATTTAGGCGTCAAAGAATTGGCGACAATTTCAACGGGCAAAGTCTACGGCAATATCAACAAGACGCCGCGAGTAAAGAAGTTAGACAAGAAGCTCAGACGCGAGCAGAGGCGTTTGAGCCGAAAATACGAATGCAAAAAGAAAAGAGGTGAAAAACCTGCTACTTATTCTGCAAACATAGAAAAGCAAGTAGTCAAGGTACAGCGTCTTTATCAAACTTTAACGAACATTCGTGTCGACTACGAGAATAAAACAATTTCAGCGACTGTGAAACGAGAACAAAGTTTCATAGTGCTGGAAGATTTGAACGTCAGCGGCATGATGAAGAATCGGCATAACAATTAGGAATTAGAAATGCGCAATGCGTAATGATTTCGTTTTTTAATTGCGCATTACGCATTAAGCATTACGCATTGAAATTAAGGCAGAACCGCGAGATCTGTCCGATTCATCTTGACATGGACACGGAAGATATTTGTCTACGAGTGACTATGTTTTGTAGTAGCAGGTCGGTAAATTGGAGACACAAACGGAAATCAATGCAGACGAAACAACGGAACAAGAGCCGCTCGCGGAAACACTGGAAAAAATTTTGGAGTTGCAAAACAAGAATTCGCGGCAACTGGTGCAATCACTCCGCGAAAACCTAAATTTTCAAAACCAAGTGCGGCAGGGAATGCAAAAAGAACTTGAGGATTTGAAAGAACAACAGCGCGGCGAACAATTCACGCCAATATTAAAAGCGGTGGCGGCGGTCTGCGTTGAGTATAGAAAAGTTTTATCGGATGACGCCATTCCGAAAAGAATACGGCGAACACTCGGTTTAATGTTCGACGAATTGGAAGATATTTTATCGGAATACGATGCGGAAGTTTTCAACTCGGCAATCGGCGAACAAAGACGCCCGCTCTTAACCAAGATAATTAACACCGTCACGACCGGCGATAAAAATTTGCACAATACGATAGCTCGCAGTCGACGTCCCGGAGTGATTCGCAACGGACGACCGCTTTATCGCGAATTCGTTGACGTTTATGTTTACGACGCAAATGCGGGCGGCAAGAAATCCGAATCTGCGCGGTCGGAATAAAAAAGGAGACAAAAATTTATGAGCACATACGGTATCGATTTAGGTACAACTTATTCATGCATAGCGCGACTGGACTCAAACGGCAACCCCGAAGTCATTCGCAATAACGAAGACGATTCAAACACCGTCGCCAGCGTAGTTTTTTTTGAGAATGAAAATAATGTAGTCGTCGGACAGGCGGCAAAAGAAAATGTTGAGACGGACGGCGAACGCGTCGTTCAATTTGTCAAGCGCGAAATCGGCAAACTTCCCGTTCGGACTTACGAATTCGACGACAAAACTTATACGCCCGTCGAAATCAGCGCGTTAATTCTGACACGGTTAAAAAATTTGGTCGAGGCGCAAGGCGGCACGATTGAGGACGTAGTTATAACAGTTCCGGCTTATTTCGGCTTGGAAGAACGCTCGGCGACCAAACAGGCGGGCGAACTCGCGGGACTGCACGTTTTGAGCTTGATTAACGAGCCGACGGCGGCGGCATTGAGTTACTGCGCGAGAGATTTTCAAGAAGACAGAACGATTTTGGTTTACGACTTGGGCGGCGGCACTTTCGACGTAACTATTCTACAAATGTCAATGGCTCAAAATAATACGGGTCGCGACGTTCAGAAAATAAAAGTGTTGGCAACTACGGGCGACGATCATTTGGGCGGTAAGGATTGGGACGATAAACTTTACAGCCACATTCTGCGAGCCTGTTGCGACGACAGCGGCTTGACGCCTGAAGAAATAGAGGCTGAAACGCGCCAAGATATTCGCAGTAAGGTTGAAGAGGTTAAACGTAAGCTCAGCAAAAAACAATCGGCGAAAGTTCGCATTGACGTAAACGGCTCGCGCACTGAAATTACGATAACGCGCAAGATTTTCGAGGAAATGACTTCAGACCTTGTTGCAAGGACAATGAATCTTGTCGATAAGACGTTGGAAGAAGTTGCAGCCGAATCGATTGATACAGTTTTACTTGTCGGCGGCTCGACTTATATGCCGATGATAATCAATGCGGTTGAGGCGAAATTTCCGGGCAAAGTTCAGCAACACGACCCCGACCAAGCAGTTGCGAAGGGCGCGGCGATTTATGCGAGCATGTTGGTTGAGGAAGTCGATTCACTTTCCGCGCAGGGCGGCGAAACTTCCGGCGACGAAACTCCTCGTGCCGAACAATTAACCTCAAAATTCACGGTTGAAGATCAAACTCCGCGTTCATTCGGTCCCGGCGTCGTCGATACCACTGGAGCAAAACATAAATACGTTTTGGAAAACTTTATAAAAATCGGCGAAAAAATGCCCGCCGTTTTCTCGAAAACTTATTATCCGCTTGAAGATAATCAAGAACGGGTACTTTTACGCGCCTTTGAAAACAGGTCGACAGATGACACATTAATTCCCTGCGTTGACGAGGACGGCAATCCGCAAGCGACCGACCCCGCACATGACGTAAAACTTTTGGGTGAACTCGTTGTAAATCTGCCGCCCAATACAAGCCGCGATACTCCGATTAAAGTTACTTTTAAAGTCGATGCGTCGGGCGTCCACGTCGAGGCGGTTAATACCAAGACCGATGAAATTTTTGAAACGTTCCTGCGCACCGAATCCGATATTGACATTGAGCGGAGCGCAGTTCATCAACTCAGAATTTCTTCCGATTGAAAATGTACGGCTTATCAAACAGGCAATTAAAAACTCTGTTGAAAATTTTGTTCGCCAATAAAGACGGACTCGCGCAGGTAAAACTTTTCGGCTCGCGAGCACGCGGCGATTATAAAAAAAATTCCGACGTTGATTTGGCTGTCGAATTTTCGCGCCCGATTCACTCGCAACTTGCAACGGATTTTGAAATCGGAACTTTCCCCTACACGGCAGATATAATTGACGTTAAGACGGCGGGAAAAAATTTGTTGCGCAATATCGAACGCGACGGCAAATTGTTATTCGCAACCGATAAGGACGGTGTTTTGATGACGCTCGAACAAATTAAGCTCAAGCATGAAGATTTTTTACGCGCCTTGATGAAATTGCGGGCGGCTCTTAAAAAAGATATTTCGGCGGACGAACTCTATCTTGACGGCTTGATTCAACGTTTTGAATTTTGTTTTGAATTGTCGTGGAAACTCATAAAGGCTTTTCTGGATTATGAAGGCGTCGAAGTCAACAGTCCGCGCAGTGCCATAAGAAAAGCTTTTCAAACGGAGCTGATAGCCGACGCCGAAGCGTGGTTGGACATGTTGGAGAAAAGAAATCTTTCAAGCCACACTTACGACGAGGAAACTGCCAAAGAAATTTACAGTCACGTGGCGCAAAAATATATTTTCTTGTTTGAAGAGCTTGCAACGTCGATTGGCGAAAAAATTTCCGACTGAATGCTTGCGTAAATTAAAATCGTCTCTTAGAAATTTAAGGGACGATTTTTTTATGGGAAATAGGAACTTAATTTACCAGTAGCCCTCAGCAGATGAAAGGGCTCCTATCGGGAAAATTTTTATTTAAGGGTTTTACCGGTGATAATTTTTTTATTGCCGTTAATGTTGAAGTTGGTATCTTTACTTACGCCTTCAAAGATAACTTTGCCGCCGCCCTTTATTGAAAGCGTCAAAGTATCGCCGCTGAAGACCGCCTTGCTGTAAGTTGATTCTTTGCCGCGCTTGTCGAGAATCTTAAGCATATCGCCTTCATCAAAATTGTAATCCTTGATAATGTCGGAGCCGTCACCCGCATGGAAAATGAAAATATCCGCGCCGTCGTCGCCGTAAAGTGAATCATTTCCTTTGCCGCCCCATAAGCTTGAACCGCCACTGCCCGCAGTCAAGGAGTCATTACCCTTGCCGCCGATTAGCTCTTTAGTATTGCCGCCGCCTGTCAACGAAACGCCTTTTTTAATCAGCTCGGCACTCACATTTTGATAATCGGTTAAATCCGTCGCCGTGCCGCTGAAGGAGCCGGTCAACGACGCAGAATTTCCGTCCTTACTTATCAACAAACCGTTACTGTAAGTTTTTTCTTCGCCGCCTTCATTGAACGTGAACGGATTATCTTTGCCGCCTGCGATTGTGATTTTGTTACTGCCAACTTTAAGCTCCAAATCGTTGCCTGCAACTTTGACTTCGGAAAGACTCGCGCCGCTACCCAAATTGATTGTATCGCCGTCACTGTAGCCGACAATAAGTTTATTACCGCTCTTCTCCTCATAAACGAAAGTATCATTGCCTTTACCGCCGACTAAGGTATCATTACCTTTACCGCCGTTGAGCGTCGAATTGCCTTTGCCCGCGATAATCAGATTTGCCTTCTTGTTGCCCGTAATGCTGATTTCGCTTGTTAAGGAGCCGTCGATTGTCTCAACCTTTGAATAATTCTTTGTCGCTGCAAAGTTATCTTGAGTGGAGGCGACAGTTACGGCTTTGCCTCTGCCATCGAATACGCCGACTTCTTTAAACGTCCTGACCGTTGAACTCTTAACACCAAAGGTAATTTCTTTGTCTGCGCCCTCTTCAATCGTCAGTCTATTGTTCGTGTCGTAAATCAAAATAACCTCTTTGCCTTTAACATCAAAATCCGTAAAATTAAGTGCGTCAAATCCGTCGGTAACAATTTTATCTTTGCCGCCTTTGCCCTTTTGGCTGTAATCTTTAATCGTGCCCGTGCCGCCCTTGTAAACGAAAACATCATTACCCTTGCCTCCCGTAAGTTCAAAGCTGTCTGTCTTGCCGCTTATCAAGGTATCTTTACCTGCGCCGCCGATTAAGGAAATGCCGTCCGTGCCGCCGTCAATTTTTATTCCGGTTGTTAATTGCGAGGCGTCTGCAATATCAACGTTATCGGCTGTATATTCTTCCAAATTCGTAGCAAGGACAATTTTATTATCATCTTCCTCAGTCTTGCCGATTATGCCGTCTACCGTGTAAGTATTGCCGGAAATGGAAGAAATCTCTTTGTCGTCGGAACCGATAATATTTATTGCGCCGTTCAAATTCGCGCCGTCTTTTACTGTTATCGAGCCGTTTCCAATCTTAAATACAACGTCTTTGCCTTTAACGATCGTCTCAATCTGCGCGGAATCGGCAATTTTTATCGAGTCTTTCTTATTAAAACCGGTGAGAATGTCCTTGCCGTCGCCCGTCGAGTAGACAAAAATATTTCCGCCCTCATCGCCGCTGAGCGTAACATTATCATTGCCTTTGCCGCCGATTATTTCAACGTTCGAGCCGTCATTTGTAATTTTATCTTTACCGTCGCCGCCGTCTACCGTCACATAAGAACCGTTGTTTAAAATCTCGTCATTGCCTGCGCCGAGTTCTATATTGAGATATTCGCCTTTATTCGTGACGGTTTCTTTTTCTTCACTGCCGATAAAAGTCGTACCGTCCGAGTAAGTGCCCGCCGCCAGTTCAATTTTATAGCCGCCCGCATTGCTGATTAACGAGACATTTTCATCAATGTTATTTTCCGCGATTTGAATAACAGATTTCTCTTCGTCCGCAAAGGTCGGTTTAGAAATTATGCCGTCCAGCTCAAGTTTTATTTCGCCGTCGACTTTTTCAACGTAAACGATTTTATTGCCGTCAAGCTTGTAACCTGCCGTGATTGCGCCCTCTTGATAAGTCGCCTTTTTATTTTCGATTGTCCAATTCGGTTTATCAACAGGCGTATTCACTTCATCGGCGAGCTTAAGGGCATAAGATTTTTCGCTGATTGTGATTTCCTGCTTATTCAACGCGGAATTGTAAACGGTAACGCTGTTATCCTCAAAATAAAGTCCGTCTTTATTATCGGGATTAATGCCGTTGACCGTGAACGGAGACGAAGATTTAACCTCCGAAGTATAAACAATCTCGTTGTTAATGAGTTTGTAACCTGCGGTCGTCGAGGCGGTGTTGTAAGTCGCAGTCGTGCCTTCATATTGCCAATTCGCCTCTGTCGGTATCGGTGCCGCGATTGTTTCAGCCAATGCCAACGAATAATTTTGGTCGATTGTGACATTCGCCTCCGTCAAAGCCTCTTCCGCTATCGTGAAAGTATTTCCGTTACGGGTTATGCCTTCCTTTGATTTTACGCCGTCTATATGAATAATTTCTTCGCCTCTTTCGGGATAGAAAATTATCCTGTTGCCTTCGAGCGCGTAACCTGCAGTCCTTGCGGCACTTTGATAAGTAAGTTTATTTCCGTTAAGCGTCCAACTTTCGTTCGCGATTATCGGAGTATCAATATTCTCGTCCAATGCCAACTTATAACCGTCACTTATTCTTACAGGCTCTTCGACGCCGTTTAAAGCCTCAGAAGAAATTGTGACTGTTGTACCGCTTAACTTGATACCTTCGATAGATTTTACGCCGTAGACTGCCACTTTGGAACTTTCGCCTTTTTCAACGTAGCTGATTTCATTATTTTCAATTACATAGCCTACAGTAGCCGCCGAAATTTTACCGACTGCCGTCGTGCCGTTAAGCGTCCAATCAACTTTTCCCGACTCAGGTTGAATAACGTCGCTGTCAAATTTCAATGTGTAGCCTTCACTGACTTTAACCTTTAAATCTTGACTGAGAGACGCCGCAGATACCGTGACGATTTTATTATCAATGTCAATCGCAAGCCCTTCGCTTGACTTAACGCCCTCGACCGCAGCCGCAATTTCGCCCGAACTTTTTATCGTGTAAGTGATTTCATTATCCTTAAGCTGATAACCTTCAATCGCTGAACCGTTTATGTAAGTGGCGATATTGTCTTTAAATCTCCAACCTGCCGATTGATGAGCTTTAGTCGGCGGAACGTCATCGCCTAATGCCAATGTATACTCGTCGCTGACTGTTACCGTTAAATCTTGATTGAGCGACGCGGCGGATACCGTAACGATTTTATTTGCAGTATCAATGTTGAGTCCGTCTTTTGAAATGACGCCTTCGACCTTAACTAAAGTCTTACCTTCGCCCGCAGAGGTGTAGACAATTTGATTGTCCGCTATTACGTAACCTTCAATCGTCGTGGCATCTTTATAAGTTGCAGTTGTACCGTTGAATCTCCACCCTGCCGATTGTTCGGTCGTCGGCTGTGAAACATCGTCGCCCAATGCCAATTCGTAACCGTCGCTGATTGTGACCGGTTCATCTTGACTAAGCGAAGTCGCCGATACCGTTACAACTTTATCTTTAAGCGAGAGTCCTTCGAGTGATTTAACACCGCTGACAGTGATTAAAGTTGTCGTCGCATTTCCGTAAGTTGCCACAGAGCCATTGAGAGTCCAAGTAAATATTTCCTCACCGTCAATATTAATCGTCGATAAATCAGCCGCGCCGATTAAAGTTATCTTGTTGTCTCCAACCGTAACGATTATATCCGAGCCGCTTTTTTCAGAGGAATATTTACTGTCCGAAATACTGAGCGTAGAAGTTGAATTGAAACCTTCGATAACGTCGTTGCCGTCGCCCGACGTGTAATTAAATAGAACATTTGCGCCGGAATTGCTAATATAATCATCGCCCGCGCCGCCGTCGATTAAGCTGTTGTTGCCTTCATTTGAAACAGTATCGTTGCCCGTACTACCATTTATCGTTACATTTGAGTAAGAACCTTTATTTGAAATAAAATCATTTCCGTCTTCGCCGTTGATTGTGGCACCGTTACCGCTGTTTTCGATAGTGTCATTGCCTGTTCCTGCGTCGATTGAAACATTCTCACTGTTACCAGAATCGTTGTAACCGTTATAGTAATTCCCGATAAAATCGTCGCCGTCGCCGCCATTAATTGTGACATTATCGCCGCCGTCAACATTTCCGCCATTGTTACCGTTAGTAATAGAATCATTACCCGCGCCGCCGAGAATTGAACTGTTACTGCCTTCGTTTGAAATGGAGTCGTCGCCAAACCCGCTATCAATCGTAACGTTCGCGCCGCTGTTTGAAATCGTATCGTCAAGCTCGGTGCCCGCGATTAAAATTGAAGTTTTGCTGTTTGCGACGTTTAAAGCACTCGGCGTAGTATCAATCTCGGATAATTCGGGTAAGCCTTCGGGTAAAATACTGTCGCCGGAAGTTTTGTTGGCAGTGAGGATTTTATAAACTTCGTCATTGGAAGAAAGAACGTCGGTGTTAATCGTCTTATCGGCGGCTCCGCGCAATGTCATGTTGCTTGTACCGTCGCTTAAAATTATATCATTGCCGACCATGTTTTGAGTAAGATTTCCGACTGATTTAACGGTATCGCCCGAATGACAATTCAAAACAATATCGTTGCCGCCGCCGAAGATTATCACGTTGTTATTCGAGTCGTCGCCGAAAATGAGGGTATCATTGCCCTTGCCCGTGATGATTGTATGGTTGTAGCCGCCGAGCGAAACGAAGTTACTGCCCGAACCCGCATTGATATAAAAATCTTGACCACTCGTGTAAATCGCATCGGAGCCTGTGCCCGCCTCGATTGTATTTTGGAGGTTATAATTTGTGTCGTAGTAATGATCTGTGATAATCGTATTCCTGCCGTTGCCGACCGAAATAATATTGTAATTGCCGTCGCCCGAAATAGAAACTAAATCGTTGCCGCCTTCAGCATAAATATCGCCGTAAGTCATGCCGCTGTTTACGGTGATTTTATTATCGCCCGCGCCCGCAACTATCGATGTTACGGGGTCATCACTATAATAACCTCTTTGTCCGCCGCCTGTGATAATTGTATCGTCACCCGCCCCCGCAACTATCGTTGAGTTTTCAACATTGCCGTTGTT
>JAFZIQ010000165.1 GCA_017554285.1 Selenomonadaceae bacterium | reverse complement strand
CGCTAAAATATCGATGTTTATCTTCTACACGACGGCAAATATTTTTTGAGCGGTCATTACGAAAATTGTATCGAAGACGAATTACTGAGACTGCCCGAAGACGAACGCGCTAAAATTGAAATGGAAATTCCTGTTGCAGTATTGGACGGTTTCAAGGTTAAGATAAGAAATATTTTCGGCTGGTATTTTGAATGAGAGGCGATAAAAATTTTTTCGGAACGATTAATGAACTTAAAAGAACGTGTACTCGGCGAAGTCGCAGAAAATTTTAAGTGTGTCGAAGAAATTTCGGAGTTAAATACGCTGAAAGTTTTGGAGGCAATGCGGCGATTAAAAATTTCGGACGCTCACTTTAAAACTTCGACGGGTTACGCATACGGCGACATCGGACGGGAGAAATTGGATGAACTTTTTGCCGAAATATTCTGCGCGGAGTCGGCACTTGTCCGAACGCAATTTGTATCGGGAACTCACGCATTGGCGACCGCGCTTTTCGGAATTCTTCGCCCGAATGATGAATTGGTGTCCTTGACGGGTGAGCCTTACGATACACTTCAAACGGTTATCGGATATTCGCACGCGGCTAAAGGTTCGCTGAAAGAATTCGGCATTACTTATCGCGAGCTTCCGTTGATTAACGGAAAAGTTGACCTTGCGGCGATTAAACATTTCATAACGCCCAAAACCAAGCTTGCAATGATTCAGCGTTCGCGAGGATATTCAATGCGCGAGCCTCTGACGATTGCCGACATTGAAAAAATCTGCGCGGAAGTCAAAGCGATTAATCCCGATTGCGTGACGTTCGTAGATAATTGTTACGGCGAATTTGTCGAGACGCGAGAGCCTGTTGAAGTCGGCGCGGATATTGTGGCGGGCAGTCTTATAAAAAATATCGGCGGCGGTTTGGCTCCGACGGGCGGTTATATAGTCGGCAGAAAAGATTTGGTTGAGCTTGCGTCATACAGATTGACTGCGCCCGGTATGGGAAATGAATTGGGCGCGAGTTTGGGCACGCCGCGACTTTTATATCAAGGATTATTTACGGCTCCGCATGTGACCGCGCAGGCTTTGAAAGGCGCGATATTTGCATCGGGGATTTTTTCAAAGCTCGGATATAAAACTCGACCTTTGCCGAATGATATACGCGGCGATATAATCCAAGCGATTGAATTGTGCTCAGCCGAAAAATTAATTGCGTTTTGCCGAGCGATTCAGAGTTTTTCGCCTGTAGATTCATTTGCCGTTCCCGAAGCGTGGGATATGCCCGGTTATGAAGATAAAGTTATCATGGCGGCGGGAACTTTTGTACAAGGCGCGTCGATTGAACTTTCGGCAGATGCTCCGTTGCGTGAACCTTATGCGGTTTATTTGCAAGGCGGTTTGACTTTTGAACACGCAATGATTGGAATTTTGGGCGCGGCTCAAGAATTGGAGGCTTTATGAAACCCAAACAAAATTTTTAGCCGCTTGAAAATTTCGGGCGGCAATTTTTTTGTTACAATGAAGGAACTTTAGCAAGTCGGGCGAATATTAGCCAATAATTGTTTTGAAACGGTTGACGGCGCGAGCCGAAGACTTAAAATAATTTTCAGCCAAGAGGAGGCGTCCAAAGTGATTCGGGTTTTGATTGCTGATGACTCGGCTTTTATGCGCAAAGTCCTCTCTGACTTATTCAAGGGTCAAAGTGACTTTGAAGTTGTCGGCACGGCGGTGAACGGTCAAGACACCATTGAAAAAGTTAAAAAATTTCAGCCCGACGTGTTGACGTTGGATGTCGTGATGCCGGTAATGGACGGGCTTGAAGCTCTGGCGATTATCATGGAGCAATGTCCGTTGCCTGTCGTCATGGTCAGTTCCGCCACTCAAAAAGGTACGAATGAAACAATTCGAGCTCTTGCATTGGGCGCGGTGGATTTCGTCAGCAAGGCAGGCGGTGCCATTTCCAAAATCGACACGATAAAAGATGAGATTTTGGCTAAGTGCAGACTGGCGGCAAAAACTCACGCGAAAAAAAATATCGCCGCCGCAAAGCCGGTTGCCTACAGTCCAAAGCCAACTTTCAATGAACCCGTCACACGCCGAGTCGAAATCAGACGCAGAACGGGACTTGTTTTGGGACAAAAACCGACGATTAATCGTGTGCCGAGTACAACCGAGCCCGTCAAAAAAGTTCTTCCCGCTACGGGCAAAAAAATCGTGGCAATCGGAACTTCAACGGGCGGGCCGCAGGCTTTGCAAGCAGTTATAACTCGTCTGCCGGGCAATCTTCCTTGCGGCGTCGTTGTTGTTCAACATATGCCCGCAGGTTTCACCAAGTCTTTGGCGGAAAGATTAAATTCAATCAGTGAGATAGGAGTCAAGGAGGCGGAAAACGACGAGATTATCAGACCGGGACAAGTTTACATTGCACCGGGCAATTATCATTTGCGGATAGCTCCCATTGCCGGCGGCGAACGAAAAATTGTTTTGAGTCAAGAGCCGCCTGTCGGGAATCATCGACCGGCTGTCAATGTTATGTTTGATTCCGCCGCGCAATTCGGCAAGGATTTAGTCTCGGTTATAATGACGGGCATGGGCTGTGACGGTTGCGAGGGCATGAAAAAAATCAAAGCGACCGGAGGTTACTCTATCGCTCAAGACGAGGGAAGTTGTGTTGTTTACGGAATGCCCAAAGCTGTAGTCGACGCAGGTCTTGCCGATGAGATTCGCCCTTTGAATAAAATTGCAGAGGCTATTGTTGAAGCAGTGAGAAGATAGCGGTTTTTTCGACCGATAAATAAACAGGAGGAGTTTAAATGGAAACTAATCAGTACATGGATATGTTTCTCGACGAGTCGCATGAACATTTGCAATCACTGAACGACGGCTTGCTCGGCTTGGAGGATAATGCCGAAGATTTATCCATACTAAATGAAATTTTCCGAAATGCGCACACATTAAAGGGCATGTCGGCGACGATGGGTTACAACAAAATCGCCGAACTTACGCATGAAATGGAAGACGTGCTCGACATGTTGCGCAAGGAGCAACTGGCGGTAACAGGCGACATATCGATACGCTGTTCAAGTGTATAGATTCATTGGAGCAGATGATTAATAACGTTGCCAACGGCGACCCCGAAGACCTTATCGATGTATCGGATTTGGTTGCAAAGTTAAGTGCAATATTGCGCGGTGAGGGCGGGAAAGCTGCTCCTGCCGCACCGGCTCAGGAATCGGCACCGGCACCGGTTGCCGCTTCTCCGACTCCGGAAGCTCCTGCAGAAACTTCCGGCGAGATTGCATC
>JAFZIQ010000164.1 GCA_017554285.1 Selenomonadaceae bacterium | reverse complement strand
TCAATGACGGCGGCAAGCTCAAGATTAATGATGGCGGCGCAAATGTCGGTATCGTCATGGGCGAGCAAACCTACTATGTCAACGGCGATCGTTCCGATTACACCACCGAAAAACCCAATAAGGAATAAAATTCTGAGGTTATTAGGTTAGCAGGTTAATAGGTTAGCAGATTAGAGATAAAAGCTTAAAACTTTGGAGTCTCGGCAGAAATGTCGAGGCTCCTTTTTTGCGCAAAAAAAAATCGCCCGAAGGCGAAAATATTTTTATTCAAAATCAAACGCAATCGGTTTTTCGTCCGATTTTGGATAAGCAACGCCCATATGAAGATAACCCGCCTCAGTGACGATTCGACCGCGTGGAGTTCGCATTATAAATCCCAGTTGCAAAAGATAAGGTTCGTAAATATCTTCAATCGTCTCGCGTGTCTCGCTTATCGCGGCGGCTAATGTATCTAAGCCGACAGGACGCCCGTTAAATTTTTTAATCATGGCGTCGAGTAATCGGCGGTCGGTATGGTCGAGACCTGCGCGGTCAACTTCCAATGCAAGCAATGCTTTATCGGCAATTTCATCGGTTATAACTTTGGAGCCTTCAACCTGCGCGAAGTCGCGAACACGTTTTAATAATCTGTTGGCAATGCGCGGCGTCCCTCGCGAACGTCGGGCAATTTCTTCCGCGCCGTTTGATTCAATCGGGATTTTTAAAATCTGTGCGGCTCGCGTGATTATTTCAACCAATGCTTCCGTCGAATAATATTCAAGCCGCGAAATCACTCCGAATCTGTCTCGGAGCGGCGGCGATAAAGCTCCCGCCTTTGTCGTCGCCCCTATTAATGTAAACGGCGCAATGTCCAATCGAATACTCCGAGCTTTAGGACCTTTGCCGATTATTATATCAAGCGCGAAATCTTCCATTGCCGAATATAAAATTTCTTCGACTTGTCGGCTCAAACGGTGTATCTCGTCGATAAATAAAACGTCTCTGTCATGCAAATTCGTTAAGATTGACGCCAAATCGCCCGCCCGTTCGATTGCAGGTCCGGAAGTCTGTCGGAAATTTACGCCGAGTTCATTCGCAATTATCGCCGCCAATGTAGTCTTGCCGAGTCCCGGAGGTCCGTATAATAAAACGTGGTCGAGAGCCTCACGCCGTTTGACTGCCGCTTTTACGAATACCGATAAATTTTCCTTAGCCTTGTCCTGCCCGATATATTCATACAATCTGCGCGGGCGCAAGCTGTATTGCCAATCGTCCGCGCTTTGCTCAATCGTCGAAATTATTCGTTCGTCCAAAAGCCGTCACCAACTTTATTTCCGCGCAGAAAATCGGCGGCATTAAGTTTCTTTGAATTCGGAGCTTGTATTTCCAAAATCTCAATCGAACCGTCGCCCGTACCGACGAAAAATCTTTGCCCGATAATTTTTATCTCGCCCGCTGAAAGATTTTCTTCTGCAATTCGCGAACGCCAAATTTTATATTTCCCCGAACGCGCTCCGCCGTAAAGTCCGCGAATTAAATTATGAATCTCCCGCGCAGATTTTTTCCAATCGATTAAGCCCGTGTCCTTTTTCAACAGCGGCGCATAACACGACAGCGAATCATCTTGTTTAATCGGTTGAAGTCCGTCCGTTTGCAATTTGTAAAGCGTTTTGAGCAATAAATCCGCTCCGACTGTCATTAAGCGTTCGCGCAATTCGGGCAATGTCATTTCCTCCGAGATTTTAACTTCGCTCTGTAAAAGTATGTCGCCCGTATCCAAGCCCGCGTTCATTTGCATTGTCGTTATTCCCGTAACGGTTTCGCCGTTGATTATCGACCATTCTATCGGAGCCGCCCCGCGATATTTCGGCAACAACGACGCATGGACATTTATACAACCAAAGCGCGGTATGTCTAAAATTTTTTGCGATAAAATTTGTCCGAACGCTACCACGACAATTAAATCGGGCTTAAGCGCGGCGAGTTGTTCGACGACTTCGGGAGCTTTGACTTTGAGCGGCTGAATCACGGATAAATTATTTTCTTCGGCAAAAATTTTCACGGGCGGCGGCAAAAGTTTATGTCCGCGTCCTTTAGGTCTGTCGGGTTGAGTTACCACGCAAATTATTTCCGTTTTATCTGTCAAAGCCGCCAAACTCGGTACTGCAAATTCGGGCGTCCCCATAAATATTACTTTTAATTTTTCCATAAAATCCTCCTCAAGGATTGCAACGTTTGCAAGGAACATAGCCCGCGTTAATCGCCTCTTCGCGAGTGTTCATAAAAACTTTGTTGGCAGGACTCATCTTTTCAACCGAAGGGCAATCTGCATAATGAAATTTTTTACTGTTGGCATTACCGATATAATCGGACGCAAGCACCGTTGCGAAAGACGCCGTTAAGATAATAACCGTGACGACTGCCGCCAAAATTTTTTTCATGTCAAGCCCTCCTTAATGGTGACGAATGACTTCAAACCTCCATAACGTAACTTTTTCTTCGGGACGGATGCCCGCCTTACGTTTGGCAATGGCAATTTGTTGTTCGGGAGTATCGACGCCTTCCAAATCGGGCAAAAGTAAGCCGCGCCGCCCGTTATTTTCTACGATAACGCCGTAACGCTTGGCGTCCAATTCCTTGACGCTGAAAGCCCTTTCCGGCTCGCCCAAAACGTCTACGCTGTATTCTATATTGTCAAGCTCGTCAATTTCCACAGGGGAAAAGCGCGGGTCTCGCGAACAGGCACTGATTGCATTTTGAATAATTTCTTCCGCCAAATTGTCTCGCGTCGCCATTATTGTTCCTATGCAACCGCGCAGATTTCCGTCCTTATGCAGACTTACAAAGGCTCCTGCGCGACGATTCATAAGTTCTTCGGGCAAATCTTCAGGCAACTCGGCGGGCTTATGCGTTTTAACGAAAGTCTCCAAGCTGTATCGCGCCAATTTAACAAAGGCATCCTCCGTAGCCTTGCGCTTTTCCGATTCATAACTTTTATACTTCATGAGTTGATAAGCGAAATTTCTCGTCAAATCCTCGCCGCCGACATCGAAATAAACAACACCGTAGCCGACGCCGAATGTGCCTTCGTAGGAAAGTTTTTCTGCGCGGACAGCCTTTTTATCCAACGCGCCCGCCATTATCCAGAACGAACGCAAGCCGCATTCCGCCGCACGATTGCACATTACATTATCCATTGTCAAAAGCTTTAAGAAATCCGCACCGCCCAAATTCTCCATGACTTCCGAATCAAATTGTGCGCCTTCGGCTACAGTACCGTAATGACTGCCTTTAAGCTTATGTGATAAATCGCCGCTCGCTATGAAGAAAACTTTTCTGTTAAGCTCCTCAGCCACTCGCGAGATTAATTTCCCGAATCTGTAATGAACATCGTTGGACATTCCCGACAATCCGATTCGCAAAAATTTTACCTTGTCGAAGTCGAGACCAGCCTTTTGCAGAAATACCAGCGGAATCATCGTGCCGTGATCCAATGAAGAATTTCTTTCGCCCATTGTGCCCGCAGGGAATTTTTCCGATTGAGCGTCCGTCGTAAGTTTCCTTACAAAGTCAACGTCGTAATTAATCGCCAATGCGACTTGCGGTGCTCTGAATTGCGCCATATTTCCCGAAGCCCCTTCGCCCGGTGATATGTGAAAATAATCCGCGTACAGTATCGAATGCGGGCTGGTGATTATTATCGTTTCGGGGTCGAGTTCCACGATTCGCCGCGATATTTCTTCGTAAGCCGCTATCGTTGCAGAAATTTTTTGTTCTTCGCCGCGTCCGATTTCCGGTAAAATTATCGGCGGGTGCGGTACTGCTGTTGCTCCTATTATTCCCATTTGTGTTTCCTCCCAAAAATTTTTCAACGCCGATTATATCACACTCCCAAAAAAAAATCCCCGCGCAGATTTTTACTTACGCAGGGAGAAATTTTTATTCAGCCTTCGTTACGTTCAAGCAAATATTCTATAGGTTTGCCGAAAATCTCAACGAGTTTGGTTTTATCTCGTTCCGTGAAATTGTACTCACCATGCATTTTGCGTGAAACAGCGGATTGTGTCATATTTAAGAGTGTTGCGAGATAATGATAAGAAATTCTACATATGTCAAGTTCGCGTAGCAAATTTTGATATGGGCTGTAGCTACGTCGTGGATCTGCCTTTTTCATGTAAGCTTCGGGCGGAAGCAAATATTCAATTGGCTTATCGAAAATCTTAACGAGCTTTGCAACGTCTTTTTCAGTAAAATTATGTTCACCTCGCATTTTTTGAGAAACAGTGGCTAGAGACAAGCCTAAAAGTTCTGCAAGCATAGCGTATGTTAGTTGATGAGAGTACAATTCATTCAGCAAATTTTGATATGGGCTGTAGCCGCGCCTTGCCCCAAAAAAATTTATGCACTCTTCTAGTGGAAGCAAATATTCAGCGGGTTTGCCAAAAATTTCTTCGAGCTTGACTCTGTCCGCATTTGTGAAATTACGTTTGCCGGTCATCTTGAAGGATATGGCTGATTGAGTAATGCCCAAAAGTCGCGCAAGTTCAGTATACGTAATTTTCCGTTCGTCCATTTCACTTAGCAAATTTTTATAGGGAGTATCGCCGCGATACAATATCGAACGATTGATGCAAAATTCGTTCGTGTGATGTTTGCCAAAGAATCCATTATTTTCGCCGCGATGAGCTTCCGAACGTTTTATAATCGTTTCTTCCGAAAGAACACAACCTGCGCCACCTTCTCCGCCGTCTGTACGATTGTATCCGTAAGGGGTTTTACTCTTAAGCACGGCGATAAAATACATTTCCCAATAATTGAGTTCTTTACGAGTCGCGCAAGATTTTATGACGCCATAGCGAAAATTTTCCTTGCCGTACTTATGAATCGCTTTACCGATAAGATATTTCTTGCAACTCGCGTGTTGATTGAATCGTATTTCGACTGTTTGCGTTGTCTGCCCAACGTATCGCTTTCCGTTGACCATGTTCCAGATGAGATAAATCATACCGAAAATTTTTCTTTCCATACACATTCCGCCTTTCGTTGACTTCACGGCGCGAGCGTGTTAGAATTCAAAAGTAGTTTTTGCTCTGCCGTGTTAGAGTGTTTTGGTAAACGATTCAATCTTACACGCAGAGTTTTTTCTTGTCAACATTAAAGTAAATAAAAAAATCTCCCCAGCCGCGCAGGTTGAGGAGAAAATTTTTTACACGCTTGAAAATTCTTTATTGCGGCTTAATGCGTTTAACCGCCTCACTTAATGGTGGAATTATCTGTTTTTTGCGACTCATCACACCTGGCAAGAAAATGTGATTTCCGCTAGCGTCTTTGCGAAATGCCTCGCCGATCAACGTCTTTGGACTTCCGACATAGATCAAATATGTAGCTTCCTCAAGTATATCAGTGCACATCATGCATTGAAGGTCGAAACCTTCGCGCTCAATGTTTTCTTTCATAACTTCGATTAATTGGTCTTCAATGTCGAGTACTTCTCTGGTGTCCATCACGGAGATCTGAGAGACGATAACGCGGTAATCGCCGATTTTGAATTCCTTGAGGTCGGTTTTGACGATTTCGGCAGGAGTTTTATCACCAACGCCCGCGCCCGCTCTGAGCATTGCCAAGCCGTATTCCTTGAGATTGACGCCAGCGATTTCGGCGAGACGCTCGGCAGTTTTCTTGTCTTTGGGCGTGCAGGTCGGCGATTTGAACAGGACGGTATCCGAAATAATCGCGCTCAAAAGCAAACCCGCGATTGACGGCGGAATTTCAACGTCGTTTTGCCAATGCATATTCGCAACGATTGTGCAAGTGCAACCGACAGGCTCTTGATGAATATAAATCGGCTCGCTCGTTTGAACGCCGCCCAATCTGTGGTGGTCGATAATCTCAACAATCTTGGCGTCCTCAATGCCCTCGATAGCCTGTCCGCGTTCGTTGTGATCGACAAGGATAACTTTCTCGCGCTCCGGCAACATAATTTCATCTGCCGTTACCAAGCCGACGAGTTTGCCGTTTTCGACGACGGGATAACTGCGATAACGATGCTCGTCCATAACGCCTTTAATATCGCTGAGCAAATCCATAGGACGGAAACAAACAGGATTTTCCTTCATGATACGACGAATCGGGACGCATTGATTGATTAAACGTCCGATTGTATAGGCGTCATAGGGCGTCAACAGTACGAAAACGCCGCGTTTCTCCGCCTCTTCCAAAACTTCGGGCGCAATTCGACTGTTCTGCGTCACGACAAGGCAAGCTATCCCGCATTCCATGAATTTATGCAGAGTCTCTGCACTTCTGTCGCCGACTATGACAATATCTTTTTTATTGAGGATACTGACTGTCGAAAATGCACTGCCCGACGCAATTACGATATTGCCTTCGATAAGTGCATTTTCATCGCCCGATACCAAAACTTTAGCCTCAGTCGCTTGAATAATGTTGCGATAACGAACTCGCAAATCGACAAGGCTTTGAAGTCCCAGCTCAAGGAAATATCTCTTGGCAAGGTCGCTGACGGAGACGATACCGACAAGATCGTCGTTAGAATCGGTGACGGGCACGGATTGCAATTCGCTTTTGCGCATGACTTCGCCCAAATGACGGAGTGTGTCGTGTTGACGAACTACTGTTTTGCACTCAAGCGCGACATCTTTCACGCGAGGATATAAATCCGTCAAAAGTAACGGCTGATCCACTTTGAAATATTCCAAAGCGTATTTGGTCTCGTTATTAATCTTGCCGCAACGTGCCGGAACTGCATTAACGCCCATAGCTTGTTTGAGGTGCGAATAGCCGATTGCCGAGCAAATCGAATCGGTATCCGGATTCCTGTGTCCGATGACGTAAATCGGTTTGTTACTGCCTTTCATTAAAAAGCCCCCTCCATTTTCCGAAAAGTTACAACTTTCCTGCCCCAAATTATAAACAAAAAAACTTCGACTGTCTATATTTAAAACAAAAGCCGCTCTGATTGAACGACGGATTTTTTTCTGATATAATTTCGCCAATGCCGCACCTCTAACGGCGGTAAGCTTACGCTTGAGGAGGGAGGTGGAAGCATGTTAGAGTGTCTTGCGCAGTTCGGCATAGACGTCGTTGCTATCGTTGTCGGCGGGTTAATTCTCGACTACATTCGTAGTAAACGTCGCTGAGCGGCAGAATATCCATTCCAGATGCCCCAGACAATCGGATTCATCAACCGGTTAGGCAAAACGAAGCCCCGCGCAGTTCATCAGGCTGTGCGGGGTTTTTCGTTTGTGAAAACATGTTAGATCTGCGAGTCTTGCGCACTGCAGTTGTTGCCTTAATCAGCACTGAAAATTTACCACACATTTATTTTTTTGTCAAACATTGTACCACTGAAAATTTTCTGATATAATTTTGCCAATGCCGTACCTTCCACGGCGGTAACTTTACGCTTGAGGAGGGAGGTGAGAATATGTTGGAAGAAACTCTCATTGAGCTCGGCGTACAAGTAGCTGGAATCGTCATTGGCGGACTGGTCTTAGACTATATTCGTAAAAGATGGTTCTAATCGGCAGAATCGTTCACTCGACTCGTCGTAATCGGTGCCGTAGCCGCTTATGACAAAACGAAGCCCCCGCGCAGTGCCGTAATCCGCACGGGGGTTTTCGTTTTTGGTGAGAACTATGTTGGAACTGCTACTCTCATTGCAGTTGTTGTCTTAATCGACATTAAAAATTTACCACACATTTATTTTTTTGTCAAACATTGTACCACTGAAAACTTTCTGATATAATCTTGCCAATGCCGCACCTCTAACGGCGGTAAGCTTACGCTTGAGGAGGGAGGTGGAAGCATGTTAGAGTGTCTTGCGCAGTTCGGCATAGACGTCGTTGCTA
>JAFZIQ010000163.1 GCA_017554285.1 Selenomonadaceae bacterium | reverse complement strand
GGAATACTTAAATCGAGTGATTGCCCGTTTGCAATCGTCGGCTTGTCGAGTTCATATTCTTCATAGCCGATATTAATTTCAATGTGCGGGTTGATTAAATCTTTGCCGCTGTGATTTTCAATATGAACTCGCGCAGTTGTACTCGGCGGAAAGAGATAATCGCCGTAACTGTTCCTAGACCAAGATTGCCAGCCGCGCAGATAAACCATATGTTCTTTGCCCGTTAGTTCGCCGTTCAAATAAAATTCAAATTCGACTTCGCCCGAAGGTTTTTCTACAGGCTGAGAAGGCGCAACGGGTTGAGGCAGAGAAGGAATTTCGGGCAAAGGAGTTATCGGCGCAGGATTGATTACAAATTCTGTCAGAGGATTAAAAATATCATGCTTTGAATCGTCGGGAGGTGAACTCTCGGCGATTTTTTCTTCGACAACGACGGGCGTTTGAACTTCGGGCGGTTTTTCGATTTCGGGTTCTTGAAAATATTCACCTGCGACATTCGAGATAAAAATTATCGTCAAACAAAGCGGAATCGTTATGAGAAATTTATTGACGCGATAAAATTTTTGATTATAAAGGACGGCTCTGCGAAGTTCGGCGGCAGATTGGAAACGTTGTAAAGGATCGGGCGAAGTGCAACGATTTAAAATGCCGCTCAATGTGCCGTGATAATCTTCGCCGAGCAAATTTTTAATCGTAACGCCGAGCGAATAAATATCACTGCGCGAATCTGTTTGTCCCAAGCCGAAAAGTCCGAATTGTTCGGGCGGAGCGTAGCCGCGAGTTCCCAAAAGTTCGGTATCTGCGCGGCTGTCTGGTTTAAAAATGCGGGCAATACCGAAATCAATTAACTTTACGTTGTGCGAATCAGTCACCATGATATTTGACGGCTTAATATCGCGGTGAACAATATTTTTGGCGTGAATTGCAGTGAGGCATTCGCAAATACTCAAAAGGATATTCGCCGCAAATTTTTCGTCCAAAGTATTGGTCTGATAAATTGCGGTATCTTCCAAAGTTTGTCCGTCGATATGTTCTTCGATAACGATTAATTTTCCGTCGCGTTCAAACAGCCGATAAATTTTTGGGATATGCGGTTCGTTAAGTTCCTGAAGAATTTTATAAATCGGTTGAGAGTTCAAAGCGCGTTGTTTCATGACGCAAAGTTTTTTTGTGCGCTTATCGTAAACGACGGCGATAAAATCTTTCTCGGACGATTTCAATACGTCGACAAGGTCGTAAGTATCGCTCAAATATTTTTCAAAAAAATTCATGTTGACTTGCCTTAAAAAGTTTTTTATGTCATTATATCACAAACGAAATCTTAATCGAGGTGTTTGATATTTCAAAGAGTACCGGCGAACTTTTTACGGAGCTTAAGGAAGATAAAAACTTGAGCGGATATTTTCAGCGGAATAGTGAAGAACTTGTTTTGCCTTTGAATGAGTACTTGGAAAAATTACTGCGCGAAAAAAATCTTACCAAAAAAGAAATCATAGAACGTTCGTGCTTGAATCGGGAATATGTATATCATATTTTTTCGGGACTCAAGAAAAATCCGGCGCGTCCGAAACTTTTGGCGATAGCGATTGCAATGGAGTTAAGTTTGGACGAGATTCAATATTTATTGCGTTACGCCGGCTTGGGCATACTCTATCCGCGCAATCAATGGGACGCCGTAATAATTTCTGCCGTCGAACAAAAACTTGACGTTGCTCAAACCAATGAACTTTTATATCGGGTCGGAGAAAAAACTTTCATTGAATAAATAAAATTTTCGAGGGGAGGAATTTTGTTATGAAAACTCTTCAAAACGAAGTTCTGAAAATTATGGTGGATGAACGCGGCGCGGAGCTTAAATCGATAACTGCGCTCTCGGACGGCACGGAATATCTTTTCAACAGCGACCCGCTGTGGTGGAAATATTCTTCACCGGTCCTTTTCCCGATTATCGGCAAGGTAAGCGGCGGCAAATATCGTGCCGAAGGCAGAGAATTTGAATTGGGTCAACACGGCTTCGCACGCACGAGCTATTTTTGGCTGGTCGACGCCTCCGAAGACACTCTTTCTTTTGCGCTTGAATCAAATGCCGCTACTCTCGCCGTCTATCCGTACAGATTTCGCTTTGAAATTTCGTTTAAACTCGTCGGCAATGAGATTAAAGTTTTTTGGAGCGTAGTGAACACGGATAACAAGGAAATTTATTTTTCGATAGGCGCACACCCTGCGATTTGTTGTCCGATTTCCTACAGAGAAAACTTTAACGACTGCTATTTGAAGTTCAACAGGGCAGAAAAGGCTTCGCGTATTCCGTTGGCGGCGAACGGTTTACTTACTCACGACAGAATTCCGACGCTTGACGGTACCGAACTTGATTTGAACTACGAATTGTTCAAAGACGACGCGATTATCTTCGACGATTTAAAATCCGATGAAGTTTCGGTTTGCTCGCGTAGAAGTTCAAAGTCGCTGACGATTCGCGCAAAAAATTTCCCTTACTGGGGATTTTGGACTCCGGTAAGGGGCGGCGCACCGTTTATTTGCATTGAGCCTTGGCTCGGACATGCCGATTACGAAGATTTTACGGGCGAACTCAAGGATAAAGAAGGAATCATTAAACTTTCTGTCGGCGATACCTTTGAAACGTCAATAAGCTTTATAATTAACAACTGAAACTGATTTTTCGATAAAAAAATCCCCTTCCGGATTTGGAGGGGGATAATTTTTTAATCAGAAAATGTTTTTGGCAAGGACAATGGTTTGTTCTCTGTTCGGACCGACGGAGACGATTCCGATTTTAATTCCGGTAACTTCAGCCATGCGTTCCAAATATTTTTTTGCATTGGCGGGCAAATCTTCATAGTTGCGAATCTTGCTTATATCTGTTTTCCAGCCCGCAAAAGTTTCATAAACGGGTTCGACCTTAGCCAAAACTTTAAGGCTTGCAGGAATTTCGTTTAAAACTTCTCCGTTGATTTTATAAGCCGTGCACATTTTAATTTCGTCGAAGTCGTCGAGAATATCAAGGCGTGTGACAGCCATATAATCGGTACCGCTTAGTTGTCCTGCGTATTTGACAATGCAAGCGTCGAGCCAACCTGTTCTGCGCGGACGCCCAGTAACTGTTCCGAATTCATGCCCCGCGATGCGGAGTTTATCGCCGATTTCGTTAAGCTGTTCGGTCGGGAAAGGACCTTCGCCGACTCGTGTGCAATAAGCTTTGACGACGCCGAAAACTTTATCGATTTTTTTGGGCGCGACGCCCGCTCCGACTCCGACGCCGCCGCTAATCGGATGACTTGACGTGACGTAGGGATAAGTTCCGTAATCAATATCAAGCATGGTCGCCTGTGCGCCCTCGAATAAAATTTTCTTGCCCGCGTCGACCTGTTCATTGAGCAAAGCGATAGTATCACAGACAAACGGGCGAAGTCTCTCGGCATAACCTTCATATTCTCGAATAATTTCATCTGCATTGAGCGGCGCATGATTATAAACCTTTTCCAGAATTAAATTCTTAGTTTGAAGAACCTGCGCGACTTTCAAAGCGAATTCTTCACGGTCAATCAAATCGCAAATACGAATTCCGATTCTGTCCGCCTTATCGATATAGCAAGGACCTATGCCGCGTTTAGTCGTGCCGATTTTATTTTCTCCGCGCAGAGCCTCGCCAAGTTCGTCAATAAGTTTATGCCAAGGCATGACGACATGAGCGCGATTTGAAAGTTTAATGCCCGAAGTATCGACGCCGCGAGCTTTCATTGAATCAATTTCTTCAAGCAAAGTTTGCGGGTCAACGACAACGCCGTTGCCGATAACGCAAGTTGTGCCCTTATACAAAATGCCCGACGGCAGGAGACGCAATTTATATTCTTCGTCGTTGACGGTGACGGTATGTCCGGCATTACTGCCGCCTTGAAAACGAACAACTGTATCCGCTTGCGCCGCGAGGTAATCGACGATTTTGCCTTTGCCTTCGTCGCCCCATTGTGCGCCGCTTATGACTACTGTCGACATTTTATCAATCTCCCTTTTGAAGGGGGCAGGATTCAGGGGTCAGGGACAAAGGGTTTTGCCCTAAATCCTTATCCCTAAATACTTATCCCTATATCCTTATCCCTAAATCCTTATCCCTAAATCCTTATCCCTAAATCCTTATC
>JAFZIQ010000162.1 GCA_017554285.1 Selenomonadaceae bacterium | reverse complement strand
GGGTTAGGGGTTAGGAATCAGTGGCAGTAAATTTCATCAGGCGTCCGACTTTAGCGAAACACTTGCGAACAGGTTTATCGATATTCGGGTCGTTGATAGTCAGGCAAGCCTTTGAAACTACAGGCTCCTTGCCGCGATTGGCAATAAAATTTAAATGAAGTTCGACTTGCGGCTCGTCCTCGCCGCTCGGATAGTAGACGCCCGAATTGTTATCGACGTAAGGATTAAGCACGTTGAAAAGAATATCCATCAGCGTAGATAAATCCGTTTTCTTCGGATTGAATTCGACTTCGACGCTCGGAATATTTTCAAGCGTCTGCGGCTCGTAATTAACGTAGCTGTGAACATTTTTGGCGGCAACCGTCCCAGTTGAAACTTTTATCACGCCGGACACTTCCGAAAAAATTTCCTGCAACTCGTGAACGTTTTCGCCGCTGAAATAAATTTTCTTGGTGTACAAGTTTAAGCCTCCCAAAATCCGATTATCTGATTTGCATTATACAACGCAACATTAACTTTTGACAACAAAAAAAGCCGCCGTGCAAACAGATATTTAACTTAGTCGCGAGATTTTCTTACATTGACTGCAAGATACCTTTGCTTTAAAATATTTAAACAAATTAGGGGAAAAATTTTTAAGAGGTGGTTGCATTTGGCTATGAGTAAAATTAAAGCGGAAGGCTATGAGCTGATTGACAATTATTTGTTCAGGATTTCGTCGGGGAACCAAAATGTTTTTGAGATTCCGATGTATCAGCGTCCCTACGTTTGGCGGAAAGATAATTGGGAAGAACTTTTTAACGACATAACGGACAACGAACCGGGCTACTTTATCGGAGCCATAATATGCATTAACAACGGTGTTTCTGACAATAACAATTACACCTTATATGAAGTGGTCGATGGACAACAGAGATTGACAACACTTAGTCTTTTCCTTGCGGCAATTTATAAGGCTCTTGTCGTTCGTCAAGAAATTTTAAAGAAAACATTTTCCCAAGAAGAGTTTTTCAATTTTTTAATGAATTACTCGGGTAAATTCACAGGACTAAAAAATTCATTGATAGTATCTTCCGGTGAAGGTAAATTCCGAACTCGTGTCTTGCCGCATAACAAAGACAACATTGACGATTACTTTAATGTCCTAATTAACGCGGGACTTATCACCGAAGAGACGCTCGATTATGATGAAGAAATTAAGAAAAACACGGACGGTCGCCTTAAGCATTTGATTACCAAAGCTTACGAATATTTTATGGGAAGAATTATTAAATATGCCGAAGGTTATAACGGAGAATATAAAGACAATATAATCGAACAGATAAATCGGATACTGGAGATTATGAGTAAGGTAAATTCATCGCAACTGGTAATGATAAGAACCGATTCGCATTCAAGTGCAAATATCTTGTTCGAGACTTTAAATAATCGCGGCACTCCGCTTACAATCACCGATCTTATTAAAAATCGTCTCTTGTCTGCTCTGGAGAAAAATTGCAAGAATGATTTTAAAAAGCTCAGTCGCCGGTTGATTGATATAATCAATGGCATTACAAAGAAAAAAGGAAAAGACATTTCCAGCGGCGAGCAAGAAAGATTTTTCCGTCACAGTTACAACGCTTTCAGAACGGAATGGAAAAAAATATCCGGAGCACCTAAACTCAATCCCGGCAAACGTGCCAACTTGTATGAATCCTATATTAAAATGATAGATTTTAAACCGCAGGAAGTATTCGATCAAATAAAAATTTCTGCCAAAATTTATCCGCGACTTCAAGGCGAAGAAACTGCAGGATTGTCGACAAGGCTTAACGAAGCTTATAAGGATTTAAGTCGAATCAACGGAGCTACAAGTTACACCCTGCTTCTGTATCTCGTTAAAAATCGTGAATCGCTCAATCTTACTACGAATGAGGATTTTGAAAAGATTTGTCGGCTGTTGGTAAGCTTTTTTGTGCGGCACAGTTTCACCGATAATCCTCCCGCAAACAGATTGGATTCAATTTTCATTAATTACATAGACGAGATAGAAGAAAATAATTACGTCGGCGATTCGATTCGTGAACATTTAGTCTTTCAACTGAAGAAGGCATACGGCACAGACGACGACAAAAACGACGAAAAATTTAAAACCAAATTGAGAGGCAACGTTTACGCTACAGATTCTGTAAACACCGCAATTCGTTTTGTCTTGGTTAAACTGGCAGAAAGTTATCTCGGAAAAGAAGCTGTGGCACTTTGGAAGAAAAATAACAGCGGTAACTCAAAATCTGATTTTTATTCTTGGACTATTGAACACATATTGCCGCAAACATTGAAATCCGATAAAGAATGGGGCAAGGATTGGATAAAAATGTTGGCGGACGGCGACGCGGCAAAAGCTTTGGAAATTCAAGCAGAAAACGCAAACCGTCTGGGCAATCTTACACTTACAGCTTACAATGCAGAACTGAGCAATCGTCCCTTCATTGAGAAAAAGAGTAACTACGCCGACAGTATTTTAGCCAAAGGCTTAAACTCTTATGTTTGTGAGCAAGAAAAATGGGGGGCGGAACAAATTCAGAAACGAACTGGAGAACTCATCGAAAAGATTTTAAGCATTTTTGCTTGGTAAACAATACAAAGTGAGCATCTGTCTTTTTTTTGACGGATGCTCATTTTTTTATGAAGTTACGTTGCCTCGCAAAAATATTTCATGCCCGTTTTCTTCCATTCTTTTTTGGTGTAAAGAATTTTATAATTGGTGACGCTCGTTAAAGCTGAAAGTTCGCCGATAATTTTTTCGCATTCCTCGCGAGTCGTGGCGTGAATCATCGTATAAAGATTGTAATTCCAATTCGGGGCGGGCGTCCTGTCGTAGCAGTGCGAAACTGCCGCATGGGAACTCATAATCTGCGCGGTCTCGTCGAGTTTATCGGGCGGAACTTGCCACGCACATAAAGCATTGGCATTAAAACCGACTTCGCGATGGCGGAGGACTGCGCCCATTTTGCGAATTTTTTTTTCGTCGACTAATTCCTGTACTCGTTGCAAAAATTCTTCTTCGCTTATGCCGACACGTGCCGCCAAAATTTTATACGGTTCTTCGCACAACGGAAAATCTTCCTGCAATGCCTTGATGATTTCCTTGTCACGACGACTTAAATTTTCCAACTCCGACCCTCCGCGCTATTGGAGTTTGAACTGAACATTGATTTTATATTTCTTGTTCGCCTTAAGCTTAAGCATATCTTCGACGCCGCGCAGAGAGCGAATTTCCGACAAAATATTTGATTCATATTCCGCGTTGGGCGTCAACAGCGTAAACCAAAGATTGTATGCTCCTTCGCGTTCGTAGTTATGAGTTGCGCCCGGATAGCGATTGACAGCCTCAGCGACCGCGCAGATTTCCGAAGGCTCGACTTTCAACGCGACCAGCGTCCCTTGATAGCCCAAACGATTTGAATCAAAGAAAGTTCCTATTCGCCGCAAAAAGCCCGCCGATTTTAATTCGCGAAGTCTTTCAAGGACAGTGTTCTCTTCAGTGCCTAGACGCCTCGCCAATTCCGCGAACGGGTGACTGCAAATAGGAATATCGATCTGTAAAAGATTTAAAAGCTCCTTGTCGAAAGTTGAAAGCCGTTTCATTTTAAAATCTCCCTCGCGTCTGCTTGCGACGCAAAAATTTCTGCGGCTATTTTACAAAGAGTTTATGATAACGTCAAGCAAATCTGAACGTCCTTCATTTTTTAATGACGAATAAGGCAGAACAGATTCTTCATCGACGCCGAGAGAATTTTTAATCGCGTTGATATGTTTTTTATGTTCGGTTTTGCCGAGTTTATCGGACTTGGTTGCGATAATCAGCACGGGCAAATTTTTTTCGACAAGGCTCGCGAAAGAATTCAAATCGGATTCCATAGGCGGATGGCGCATGTCGATAAGTTGGCAAACAAATTTTATATCGCGGCGGCTCGAAAGGTATTCGTCAATAAATTTTTCCCAGAGCTTGCGATTGGTCTTTGAAGTTTTGGCGTAGCCGTAGCCGGGCAAATCGACAAAATAAATTTCGTGATAAACTTCATCGGGAGTTTTCAAGGTGACTTTAAAAAAATTAATCGTCTGAGTTTTGCCGGGCGTTCCCGAAGTTTTAGCCAAAGATTTTCTGTTGGTAAGGGAATTTATCAGCGAAGATTTTCCGACGTTCGAGCGACCGACGAAAACAATTTCGGGCAAAAGTTCTTCGGGACAAGTCGCCTTACTCACCGCCGAAGTTACATATTCGCTTTTGATAACTTTAATTTCTTCCATAGGATTTCCTCCAAAAAAATTGCCCTCCGAAGTCGGAAGGCGATTCTGTTTTCAAGTCCAATTTTCAACTTTCAAGCCGTCAACTCGTTCAAATTCTTTGAGATTATTCGTTACAAGCGTCAAGTTCAATGACCTTGCATGAGCGGCAATCAACAAATCATTTGCCCCAATGGGAGTTCCGCGCCTTTCCAAATTTGCTCTTATATCGCCGTATTCTGTCGCCGCCTTTTCGTCGAAAGGAAGAATTTTTATTCCCGCCAGAAAAAGTTTTAACGCCAATTTATTTTTTAACGGATTACTGCTTTTGCAAGCTCCAAATTCCAATTCGGCGAAAGTGATTGACGAAATGCAACGCTCCGACGGATTCAAAGAAAAATATTTTTCAAGGACTTGCGGCGGATTCTTTTTCATAATGTAAATACAAATGTTTGTATCGAGCATATACTTCATAAAATTTCACGCTCTTTAACGGGAAGATCTTTTATTTCGTCGCTCATAAAATCATCAGTGAACAAATCCAGCGTCGCCGCTACATCTGCCGAATCTCTTTGTTTGGGTATGAGTATCAGTACGTCGCGAATACGTTCTACCACAACTTCCCTTGACTTGAATTGAAAATCTTTCGGCAGAGGGATCATTTGAGTTTCGCCGTCAGAAAAAACTTTAACAACTTCCACAGTTAATCCTCCTTACTGAATCAGCGCGGTCTTCAAAACTTCATCCATATTTTCGACCGGCACGAATTCCAATTTCTCGCGAACGCTTTCCGGAATATCTTCAATATCGGGCGCGTTTTCCTTAGGCAGAATAATCGTGTGCATACCTTCGCGATAAGCCGCCAAAACTTTTTCCTTAAGCCCGCCTATCGGTAAAACATTTCCGCGCAGAGTAATTTCGCCCGTCATAGCGACATCACTGCGGACTTTCTTCTTGGTCAAGGCGGAAATCATTGCGGTTGCCATTGTAATTCCCGCACTGGGACCGTCTTTGGGAACCGCGCCTTCGGGAACGTGAACATGAATATCATTTTTCTCATAAAAGTCATCGTCGAGTTTCATCAAGTCACTGCGACTGCGAATGTAAGTTAAGCCTGCCTGCGCGGACTCCTGCATAACGTCGCCCAAATGCCCCGTCAATAAAAGTTTGCCGTTGCCTTTTAAAACGATTGCCTCAGTCGGAAGAATATCGCCGCCGACTTCCGTCCACGCCATGCCCGTCGAAACTCCGATTTGCGGTTGTTTTTCGGCGCGTGTCTGTAAAAATTTCGGACGACCTATGAAATCGCGCAGATTTTTTTTCGTAATGTAGACAACGCCCTCGTGACCCTCAACGATTTTGCGAGCCGCTTTCCTGCAAGCCCGACCTATAATCCTCTCAAGTTCACGAACGCCCGATTCCCGCGTGTACTCCGCAATAATTTCCTGCAAGACGCCCTTCGCAAAAACTACGTCGCCTTTCTGAAGTCCGTTTTCTTCTTTTTGCCGCTTAGTCAAATAGCGACGCGCAATTTCAAATTTCTCATTCTCCGTATAACTCGACAGCGTAATAATTTCCATTCTGTCCCGCAGCGGCTTTGGTATCGTGCCGAGATTATTAGCCGTCACTATCCAAAGGACTTTCGACAAATCAAACGGCGTATCAATATAATGATCGTTAAAAGAATTATTCTGCGCGGGGTCGAGCACTTCAAGCAATGCCGCCGACGGGTCGCCCGCCCAGCCGTCCTTGCCGAGCTTGTCAATTTCATCAAGCAAGAAAACAGGATTAATGGTGCCCGCCTTTTTTATGCCTTGAATGATTCTGCCGGGCATTGCTCCGACGTAAGTCCGCCTGTGCCCGCGAATTTCAGCTTCGTCGCGTATGCCGCCCAAACTCGCCCGAATAAATTTTCTGCCCGTAGCCTTAGCAACCGACGACGCCAACGAAGTTTTACCGACACCCGGCGGTCCCACCAAACATAAAATCGGCGCGGGCTTGTCCTTAGTCAAAACTTTTACTGCCAAGAAATCCAAAATGCGCTCCTTGACTTTCTCCAAACCGTAATGGTCTGCGTCAAGAATTTTCGCCGCCTCCGTTATGTCCATTGAATCTTCCGAAGAAATCCTCCACGGTAAATCTATCAGCCATTCAATGTACGTGCGAATAACATTTCCTTCAGACGCCATTGACGGTATCCGCTCCAAACGTTTCAATTCCTTATCAAGAATTTCTTTGACTTCGTCGGGATAATCGCCTTCCTCAATTTTTTGGCGATACTCCGATACTTCTTCCGCAACGTCTTCATCTTCGCCCAATTCTTTATGAATCGCTTTGAGTTGCTCGCGCAGATAATGATCCTTCTGAATCTTTTCCATTTGATTGCGAACGCGCTTGTTTATCTGAGACTCCATTTGCAAAACTTCAAGCTCACGTGCCAAAATTTTATAAAGTTTTTCAAGCCGCTCCTCAACGTTAAGGCAATTCAAAATCTCCTGCTTGGCGTCCAATTTCAAATTCAAATGGCTCGCTATCAAATCCGCCAATCGCCCGAAATCTTCAAGAATCGTCACCGCCACAAAAGTTTCGGAGGGAATTTTTTTGCTGAGCTTAACCCACTCTTCAAATTCGTGAACTACGCCGCGAACAAGTGCCTCCGTCTCCAATGTGTCATTCCATTTGTCTTCGTGAATTTCAATTTCAGCCTCGACATAATTTTTACCTTCCAATTCGCGATATTCAATCATAATGCCGCGACTTGTGCCCTCAACCAAAACGCGAACATTCCCGTCGGGCAATTTGATTATCTGCCGAATCTCCGAAATCGTGCCGACTTCATATAAATCATCTTCTTCCGGCGAATCGTTATCCATGTCGAGTTGCGCAACCAAAAATACTCGACGATTTCCTACCATTGCCGCCTCAAGTGCATTGACCGAAGTATCGCGCCCGACGTCGAGGTGCATTATCATATTGGGGAAAACGACCACTCCCCTAAGCGGCACGAGCGGCAAACTTATTCTTTCAGCCATGCAAATTCCTCCTTTTTAAGGGAATAGGGACTAAGGACTAGAGACTGATAATCCCTAATCCCTAATCCCTCGTCCCTAAATTATCCGTTCGCTGTTCTCTTAACTCTTTTGGTATTCGCTCTGAGTTTTGGCTCCTGATTATACAAAATATCTTCCTTAGTGACGTTGCAAAGTGTGTTGCCGCCTATGCTCGGTACTTCAAACATTACATTGCGCATAACCCGTTCCAATATCGACCTTAAACCGCGTGCGCCCGTTTTACGTTGAATAGCCTCTTGCGCGATAAGTTGCAATGCTTCTTCGTCGAAAGTAAGTTTCGCGCCGTCCATTTCCATGAGCTTTTGATATTGTTTAACCAGCGCATTTTTCGGCTTGGTTAAAATTTTTACCAAAGCACTTTCGTCGAGCGCGTCAAGTGTAACGATTATCGGCAATCGTCCTACGAATTCGGGGATAAGCCCGCCCTCAAGTAAATCGTCCGGCAAAACTTCCTTTAATATCTGTCCTACGTCCTTATCCTCTTTGGAAGTAACTTTCGAGCCGAATCCAAGTTGACTGCCTCGCGTTCGCGCCTCAATAACTTTATCCAAATCGTTAAACGCCCCGCCGCATATGAACAAAATATTTTTCGTGTCCATTGCGACGTATTCGGGCTGTTGATTTTGGCTTTGCCCGTGCTTGGTATTTGGAATGGGAACATTAACACGAGTACCTTCCAAAATTTTTAAAAGAGCTTGCTGAACGCCTTCGCCCGAAATATCGCGATACATGCCGGGTTTACGGGCAATCTTGTCAATTTCGTCTATGTAAATTATGCCGCGCTCCGCCTTACAAACATCGCCCTTAGCGGATTGAATCAGCGCGAGTAAAACGTCCTCCGCATCTTCGCCGACGTAGCCCGCTTCCGTTAAAGAATTCGCGTCGACTATCGCAAGCGGTACATTCAATATTTTGGACAAAGTTTGAGCCAATAAAGTTTTTCCGCTGCCCGTAGGTCCTATCATCAAGATATTTGATTTCTGCAGTTCAAGACCTTCCTTGCCTACAGGACGATGCCCGATTCGCTTGTAATGATTATAAACGGCTACCGAAATAGTTTTCTTAGCCTCCGTCTGCCCGATAACATATTCGTCGAGCTTGGCGCAAATTTCTTTAGGCTTGGGCAATTTATCGGTGCCTACTATTTCTTCATCGTCGTCGTCCAAATCTTTTTGCAAAAGCTCGTTGCAGAGTTCGACGCAATTATCACAAATGTAAACGCCGGAGCCGGCGATTAATTTTTTTACACTGTGTTCGGATTTCCCGCAAAATGAACATTTCAACGCGGCGCGATCGTTTCCAAACTTCAACACGCCCCCCACCCCCAAAAATGAAATGCTTAATTACGCATTGCGCATTTCTAATTCCTAATTGCTTTTCGGCGGTCGGCTGATAACGTCGTCAATCAAGCCGTATGCTTTGGCGTCCTCTGCCGTCATGAAATTATCGCGCTCGGTATCTGCCATTACTTTTTCTCTCGGTTGCCCCGTATGTCTGCAAAGTATATCGTTCCCGACTTCGCGCAGTCTCAAAATTTCTCGCGCTTGAATTTGAATGTCGGTTGATTGCCCGCTCGCGCCGCCCAATGGTTGATGAATCATAATCCTCGCCAACGGCAGAGCAAATCTTTTTCCTTGCGCTCCCGAAGTCAAAAGCAAACTGCCCATGCTCGCCGCCTGCCCGATACAAATTGTCGAAACATCGGGTTTAATATACTGCATAGTATCATAAATCGCAAGACCGGCAGTCACTATGCCGCCCGGACTGTTTATGTAAAGGTGAATATCTTTGTCGGGGTCTTCGGATTCAAGGAAAAGAAGTTGCGCGACGACCGAATTGGCAACATCATCGTTTATCGGACCGCCCAAAAATACAATCCTGTCCTTGAGCAGACGAGAATAAATATCGTAAGCTCGCTCGCCGTAGCTTGTTTTTTCGATAACCATCGGCACATAGTAAGACATAATTTTCACCTCAAAAATTTTTTCAAAAAAAGGCGGGAGATTTTATTCTTCACGCCCTTAGGAATTGTTCAATCTTCTTTAGTTTCGGTTGTCTCTTTAGTTTCTGTCGATTCTTTAATTTCTTCGGCAGGAGCAGGTTCCTCAACTTTTTCTGCGCCCGCCATATTGTCAAGGATAAATTTTGTTGCTTTGCGGCGGCGAATCGTGGCGACGACGTTGTGAATGTTCCCGCTCTCTTTAAGATAGTTTTCGATTTGCTTGGGCGGTGTGCGATACATTTGCGCCATCATCGCAATTTCAAAATCAAGTTCGGGTTGCGCCACGTCGATTTTTTCTGCGTCCGCGACTTTCTCAAGCATAATGTCCGTTAAAACATTTCTCTCTGCCGCTTTACGATAATCCTCGCGCATTTTATCCATATCGATTCCCGAAAACGCCATGTATTGTTCGATACTCATACCCTGCATTTTGAGTTGTGCACTAAGGTCGTTAATCATTTGAGTTATACGATTTTCAATCATGACGGGCGGTAAATTAATCGTCATGTTATTAACGGCTTTATCGATAACCGCTTGGCGTTGCGCCTCGACTGCGCGGCGTTCGGCATTCGTCTCCATATTCTTGCGAACGTCGGCTTTGTATTCGTCAACCGTCTTGAACGTGCTGACTTTCTGAACAAATTCGTCGTTGAGTTCGGGAAGTTCGCGGTGTTTAATGCTGTCGATTTTGCAAGCGAATTCGGCATCTCTGCCCGCAAGGTCTTTGGTATGATAATCGTCGGGGAAAGTGACTTTGACGGTACGCTCCTCGCCGACTTTTGCGCCGATAAGTTGTTCTTCAAAGTCGCCGATAAATTTATGCGAGCCGATTTCCAACGGCTGGTCTTTAGCCTCGCCGCCCGCAAATTTTTCGCCGTCAACTGTACCCGTATAATCCAATGTGATAAAGTCGCCGTCAACAATGGCGTCGTCTTCCGCCGCGTCGATTAAGTTTGCATGATGAGTGCGCAGAGCTTCGATTTGTTTATCGACTTCTTCATCGGTGACAGGCTCGACAACTTTCTCCGCGTCAAGATTTTTGTATTCGCCGAGTGTGACTTCGGGAAACGGCGTGAAAGTAATTGTGAAGATAAAATTTTCGCCCTCAACGTTCTTGACAACGTTCGCTTTATTTTCGCTGACGGAAATCAAGTTCAAAATTCTGAAAGCCTCACGAGTCGATTTTTGAATAAGCATATCGGACGCCTCGTTGATAAGGGCATCTTTGCCAATGTGCTGTTCAAGAATTTTTTGCGGGATATTGCCCTTGCGAAAACCGCGAATGTTTACACGTTCGCCGAGAAATTTCGCGGCGCGTTTAATCTCCTTTGAAAATTCCGCCGCCTCTACTTCGACGGTCAATTCGATATTGTAATCGTCTATTTTTTTCTGACTGAGTTTCATATTTTGATGCTAACCTCCTGTTTGTTATACAATGCGGCGATTATATTAGCATAAGTTTTTTAAAATTACAAGCCGTTTACTTCATAAGTAAACGATGCCCGCAAAATTGTCGCCTCGTCAAGAGCTTTGCCGATTAATTGAAAACCGAGCGGCAAATTATTTTTATTAAAGCCGCAAGGGATTGAGACGCCCGGTAAGCCCGCAATATTTACGGGAACGGTGCAAATATCTTGCAGATACATTTTAAGCGGGTCGGAAGTCATTTCGCCGAGTTTGAACGCGGCATTCGGAGTTGTCGGCGTCAAAATCAAATCGACATTCTTAAAAGCGTCGATAAAATCTTTTTGAATCAACGTCCGAACTTTGAGAGCCTTAAGATAATAAGCGTCGTAATAGCCGGCACTCAAGGCGTAATTGCCAATCATAATGCGGCGTTTGACTTCCGCGCCGAATTTCTCCGTGCGGGTGTTCGTCATCATTTCGACAACGTCCGCGCCGTCCACGCGAGCACCGTAACTTACACCGTCATAACGTTCAAGATTTGTAGCGGCTTCGGCGGGCGCAATCAGATAGTAAGTCGAAATTGCGTATTCGGTATGCGGCAAACTTATTTCGACAATTTCCGCGCCGAGACTTTCAAATTTTTTGGCGACGTTGCGGACGGCGGTCTCAACTTCGGAGTCGATACCCTTAACAAAATATTCTTTGGGCAAGCCGATTTTCAAGCCCTTAACGTCGGCGACCAAACTTTTGGTGAAGTCGGGAACCTGCGCGGCTGTCGAAGTCGAATCCATTTCATCATGCCCGCAAATAGCATTAAGAACTAAGGCGCAATCCGTCACGTCATGAGTAAAGGATCCGATTTGGTCGAGCGAAGACGCAAAGGCAACAAGTCCGTAGCGCGAAACTCTGCCGTAAGTGGGCTTGAATCCCACGACGCCGCAAAAACTTGCAGGCTGACGAATCGAACCGCCCGTATCGGAACCTAAAGAAAAAATTGCCTCGCCGCCCGCGACTGCCGCCGCACTGCCGCCCGATGAGCCGCCCGGTACACAATCATAATTATGCGGATTGCGTGTCACGTGAAAGCCGGAGTTTTCGGTCGAGCCGCCCATTGCAAATTCGTCAAGATTAGCTTTGCCGATAAGAATCGGATTCTGCGCGAAAAGTTTCTTATAAGCGGTCGCGTCGTAAGGCGGGATAAAATTCTCAAGGATTTTCGAGGCGCAAGTCGTCTTAATGCCCTTCGTGCAAATGTTATCCTTAATCGCGCAGGGAATACCTTCAAGCGGAGCAATCTTTTCGCCGCGAGCAATTTTATCGTCGACAATTTTGGCGTCCGCCGTTGCCTTGTCGCGAGTGATTGTCAAATATGCACCGATTTTATCTTCAGCCTCGTCAATGCGTTTGAAAATATCGGCAGTCAATTCAGTCGCAGAAATTTTTTTCGTCTGTAAAAGGTCGTGCAATTCGTGCGCCGTTTTATCGTGTAAAGCCATAATCAAGCCTCCAATACTCTGGGAACTTTAAAATATCCGTCTTCTTTAAGCGGCGCATTCGACAACGCAAGCTCTCTGTCCAATGACGGCTTAACTTCATCTGCGCGGAAAACATTTTGCATAGGCAAGGCGTAAGTCGTCGGCTCAATATTCGTCGTGTCAAGCGTCTGCAAATTCTCGACGTAAGTTAAAATTTTATTGAGCTGAAAAAGAACGTCTTCCTTCTCCTCCTCACGAATCCTGAGCCGCGATAAACTCGCTACGGTTTTAATATCCTGTTCGCTTATCTTCATAAAAATTTTCCCTCCTCAACGTTTTTTCTTTGCGTATTCGTTCAGGTTGACAATAATTTTGTGCACGGGATAAGCAAGTATAACCTGCATTATTACTACAGACCAAAAGTCCTCCCGCATAAATCGCACCAAATCAATCTGATAGTTAAGCAAAAATAAAAATCCTATCGTTATCGCGAAATGAATCACCAATGCGGGAACAGAACTTATCACCGGCAACAATGACTGATCTCGAAAAAGATTTACCGAAAATTTCCCGAAGATAAGCCCTATTGTCATGTAACTGAACGTCGCCAACCCGAAATAACTCCCCGAAGTCGAATCTTGCAACAGCCCCGCCATAAATCCGAAAAATGCTCCGTACTTGTGCCCGCGCAGAAATGCGATTGACACCGTCAGCAGGAGCATTAAATTCGCGCTGAACCCGTTGAAATTTATAAACGTCAATAAAGAAGTCTGCAGGGCATAAAGCAAAATCAACAGCATCGCCCAAAGTCCCGTAATTCTCACCGCGACGCCTCCTCAGCAGTGTCTTTGGTTTGCTGAAAGTCTTGTTGCGGCTCTTCGGGAACATAGCCCGCTTCTTGAAGTTGTTGCTGTTGAGCCTCTTGAACTTGTTGTTGCGCATCTTGAATTTGCTGTTGCGCCGCTTGAAGTTTTGCCGCCGTCTCGTAAGGGTCGGTCTCTGTGCCGGGCGTTTGAACGGGCGTTTGAATCGGTTCCGGCGGAGCCTCTCTCGACGCTACGATTATCGCCACGTCCTCCAACTTCTGAAAGTCAACCGAAGTATCTATCACGCCGTATTTTAAAAGCCCGCCTTCTTCGTTGTGGATCTCGATAATTTTCCCGACGACAAGCCCTTTGGGATAAACGCCGCCATAACCCGACGTGACAACCATATCATTAACTTGAACGTCAGAATCTTTCGGGATATTAACCATGTGCGGGAAATTCGGATTTTTAATATCGCCCTCGACAATGCCCGCAACTCGCGATTCAGGACGCTGAATCAAAGTGCCGACCGATGAGCGCGGGTCTAACAGTAACTGAACTTTGGAAGAATTAATGCCCGCCTCCATGACGTGCCCGACCAAACCCATTTCGGTTACGACAGCCATATTATTTGCCACGCCGTCAAACGTGCCGCGATTAATTATAATTACGCTCGACCAAGTAGCCGATTCGCGACCTATTACGCTTGCCGCAACCAAATCAAATTGAATCGCGGATTGCTTATATCCCAGCAAACTCCTGAGCCGCTGATTCTCCGAAGCATATTCGCTTGCCGTCAAATTCTGTGCCCTTAAAAGTTCAACTTCCTCGCGCAGTTGCTTATTCTGTTCGTATACTTGCGACATTTCGTCGACAGTATTTTTTATAAAGGCTAACTTATTGCCCGCCCATGAAAACGCCCGCTGAAATGGCGATATAACAGCCATTGCGACGCCGTCGGTTGCATTTGTCGAGAATTTACTCCGCGCCGCGAAGAATACAGAACAAAACACGCTGATAAATACAAAAATCAGCGCGACAATTTTCTTACCGGTTTTTCTGTCCTTGCGAATTTTATTATTCATTGTCTGTTCAGCTTTTTGGATGTCATGACTACCCGTTTAAGCAAATTCATATTCTCAAGAGATCTGCCTGTGCCCTCGCCGACACAACTCAGCGCATCATCGGCTACGATTACCGGCATTCCCGTTTCCGTTGAAATTAATTTGTCCAGATTTGCCAACAGTGCGCCGCCGCCCGTCATCATTATTCCGTGATCCATTATATCCGCTGCCAATTCGGGCGGAGTCCTTTCGAGTGTTCCCTTAACCGCGTCGACTATTTTAAAAATCGGGTCGGCTAATGCCTCGCGAATTTCGCTCGATTTAACTTCGACGGTCTTTGGTAAGCCGCTTAATAAATCGCGCCCGCGAATTTGCATTGACTTTTCACTCTTGGGCGTGATTATCGCCGTGCCGATATTAATTTTAATTTCTTCAGCCGTGCGCTCGCCAATCATAAGGCTGTAAATGCGGCGAATGTATTGGATAATCGAAGAATCCATTTCATCGCCGCCGACGCGAATTGATTTGCTGACGACTATTCCGCCCAAAGATATTACAGCGATTTCGGTTGTGCCGCCGCCTATATCGACAACCATATTGCCCGTAGCTTCTTCGACCGGCAATCCTGCGCCTATTGCCGCCGCCATCGGCTCTTCAATCAAATAAGCTTCACGTGCTCCGGCTTGAGTCGCCGCGTCGATAACCGCTCGTTTTTCAACTTCCGTGACGCCCGACGGAACTCCGACGACTACTCTCGGACGAACAAACGATTTTGAATTCATTGCCTTGCGAATAAAATATCTCAGCATAGCCTGCGTAACGTCGAAATCGGCAATGACTCCGTCCTTAAGCGGACGAATTGCAATTATATTTCCGGGTGTACGTCCTATCATTTGTTTAGCCTCTTCGCCGACCGCCAAAACGTCACCCGTATCACTTTTTATCGCTACGACTGAAGGTTCACGCAGGACTATTCCTTTGCCTTTGACGTGAACAAGAGTATTCGCCGTCCCAAGGTCTATTCCCATATCGTGCGACAAACCGCCAAAAATACCCCACATCTGAAAGATTGCTCCCTTCTTCCGGTTAAAATTTGCCTGCGCTAAGCAAAAGCATTTTATCATACTTTTTACACTTTGCAATATTGACAAACGCATTTGCTGTGATAAATTCTTACGTGATAATTTTTTGAGAGGAGCAAGCTTTTTTATGGCAGTATTGGTTTGCGGAGGCGCGGGCTATATAGGTTCGCATACAGTCTATCAACTTCTTAAAGCGGGCGAGGAGGTTATCATTGCCGATAATCTTTTAAAAGGACATCGCGCCGCTGTTAATCCGTCCGTCAAATTTTATGAATGCGACATTCGAGATAAGGACGCACTGAAAAAAATTTTTGCCGAGAATGAAATTGAGGCGGTCTTTCATTTTGCGGCTTATATCGAGGCGGGCGAGAGTGTTCAACTTCCGCTGAAATATTTTAATAACAATGTGTATGGCATGCAGATTTTGCTTGAGGCAATGACGGAGAGCGGCGTTGATAAGATTATTTTCAGTTCAACGGCGGCGGTTTACGGCGAGCCTGAAAAAATTCCCATAAGCGAAAACGACGCTACAATTCCCGTCAATCCTTACGGCGACTCGAAGTTGATTATGGAAATAATGATGAGACGAGTAAGCGCGGCGCAAGGTGTTCGCTTTGTCAGCTTGAGATATTTTAATGCATCGGGCGCGATTGAGGACGGCTCCATCGGAGAAGATCATCACCCCGAAACGCATTTAATTCCGTTGGTTTTGCAAGTGCCGCTCGGTAAGCGCGACCATATTACGATTTTCGGCGACGATTACCCGACGCCCGACGGTACTTGTATTCGCGATTACATTCACGTTATCGATTTGGCGAACGCTCATATTTGCGCGTTAAACTATCTGCGCGACGGAGGAGAATCGGATTTCTTCAATCTTGGGAGCGGCAAAGGTTTTTCGGTTAAAGAAATTATCGACGCGGCTGAAAAAGTTACGGGGCAAGAAATAAAAAAAGAGCAGGGTGCTCGCCGCGCAGGCGACCCGGCTCGATTAATTGCCTCAAGCGATAAAGCTAAAAGAATTTTGAAGTGGACTCCGCAATTCGACAACATAGAAAAAATTATTGCGACCGCTTGGAATTGGCATAAGTCGCACCCGAACGGTTACAACGATTAAAGGCTCTCGATAAAGTCATTTAAAAATGAACTAAACTTTGTTGCGCCTAAGTGATTCAAATGGTCAACATCATGGAAATCAGTATCTGTTAAGCCTTGCAATTTCCAGCCGTCAATAAAAATCGCTGACGAATGTTTTTGGCATGCTTGTTCAATCAAGTAATAAAATTCGTTCAAAATTTGTCGGCTGAAATATTTCTCATAACCTTTAGTCATTGGTGGCAGAAACATTATCGGAAGAATATTATTTTCTTCACATAGAGTTAAATAGTCATCTAAAATTTTTATGTTCTCAGCACGCGTTTCGAGGAAATATTTTTTGTTCCAAGCATCGATTGTTTTTCGAGCTTCCAAGCGATTTTGAGGTGTCATAAAACGTTGTGTTACCTTTGGAGTCATATAGGGATTGTTTATATCGAATGGTTCCAAGTGCAATTTTGCATTGAGATATTCTGTCCGAAAAATTTTTTTACAATCCTCAATCGGTGCATAAAAGTTATGTAAATCGTTGAACGCAATAAGATACTGCCAAAGGCGACAGTGATTAAGAGGATTATGAGTTTTGGTTTGATCGTAATGAAAAGTATACGGAGCAAGACCAATTAAAGCATAACAAAATTTATTATGCCCTCCCCCGCATGATAAAGCAAATTTTGCGACTTTAAAGTTATAGTATAAATCTTGACTGCCGCGTCCGAAATTGAAAAGTTTGTGTTTGAATCTCGTAACGTCCAAACCAGCTTCGACGTAACTTATGCCAGTTGCGAACATATCAAATTCCGCAACGTGTTCCTTGAAATATCTAAGCGAGCGTTCCAGTAAAAAATTGTTTATAACATTTGGCGCAACGTTCAATATTTTGTTATTTTGTACTTCGTATTCGTTTAATTTTGTTGATAAAGCGGTTGCATCCCAATAGTTCTCCAGACAAACGATATAGTCATAGTAAAAATTTTTGACGCACTCTTTTAGCTCATAAAAAGGATAGAGCAACTCTTTCGACAAGCCAACTTGCTCAAGAATTTTCTTTGCAGGTTCGACTTCGTCAACAACAATCGCGCAGTATTCGAGTTCAGGATTTAAAATTTGTAATTTCGCTAGGAATTGATCTGTCCAAGTCACAAGTAAAATTCTCAAGGCTCGATAACTCCAATCTTAACAAGGTAAGTGTAAATGCCTCCGTCCTCATTGGAATCAGTAACAGCGGAGGCGATTTTTTTAACTCTGTCGGGCGCATTAGCCATAACTACGCTTTGCGGAATAAATTTAAGCATTTCAATATCGTTGTAATTGTCACCGAACGCAATCGCCTCGTCCAGACCAAAGCCGTAATGTTTCAGCAAAACCTCAATGCCCGTCGCCTTCGATACGCTCTTATCTATAATCTCCAGAAGATACGGCGCACTTCGGACGACATTCAGCGCAGGAAAAATTTTACCGAGTTCCGTTTCCATTTCCTTGCAAATCGGCGGCTCGCAACGGATAAAAATTTTATTCGGCAAAAGATTTTCGCTCAACAGTTCGGCAAAATTCCCAATCTCAACCGTTGCGCCCGTATTATCCATTTCGCGTTGAATTCGACTGTCCATTTTCTCCGTGACCCAGCGACGCCCCGTATAATAACTGACTGAAATATCTTGCCAACGGTTTTTCATCTCTGCCAAAACTTTTTTTGCGTCATCGGCGGAGATTTTTTTGTCGAAAAGAATTTCTTCGTCCTCCGTCAAAACAAGCCCGCCGCTGTAACTTATAACAGGCGTGTGAGCCATACCGAGCGCGTCGGTTATCGGATAAATTGCTTCGGGCATTCGCGCAGAAACAAATACAAATTTTATGCCCTTAGCAATGACAGCTTTAATCGCCTCAGCATGGAGCGCGGGCGTTGTCTTATCTGTCTTAAGAAAGGTTCCGTCTATGTCGGAGAGGATTATTTTTATCATTGCTCAAAGCCTCCTCGCAAGTAAAAATTATTGACGCAAACATTTTTTCTTCATACGAATTATCGACGCGCCAAAAAAGTTTTGCGTCGGGCAGAATCATTTCCTTGATAAAATTTTTAGCAGGAGTGTCGGCACCGCCCGTTTGCCTTATGAAAATTCTTTTAGCGTGTCTGATTTCATCAGGCTCGAACATTGGAAAATTTACGATATTTTTAATCGCCTCAAGAGCCGTCGCGCCGAAACCGTAACCGAATTTCGCCTTTCCCAATTTCAACAGCGAGTCATTTTCCGAACTCATCTCAAGAAAAATTTTTACGCCCTGACAAAAAATTTCATTGGCGACCTCGAACAATTCAACCAAAGAAATTTCTTTCTTGTAAAGGCGGAAGAGAAAAAATTTCTCGGCGGGAATAATAAAAGCAGTATCGACTTCGCGCAGACTGTTAAGGCAATACTCGGCATTTTTCTTGCGCTCGACGTTTTCAAGCACGAACGGCAAATTCACAAAGGCAACCGTCGCCGCGTTATTGTTTTTGGCAATCGAAACAATGCGCGGAATGGCTTGCTTAGCCGCCGAGCCGCCGATACCGGCAACGATAATTACAATTTTAGCGTCGCGCAGTGACGTTGAAATATTTTTGTAAACCGTCGGCGAATCTCGATTGAGAAAAATATTATTCTTTGTCGAACTTGTCAGCAGAATATTTTCGTCATTGCCGATTGAAACGAAATCGACATTCTTATTCTTGCCGACGCCTAACGAAATCATTCCGCTAATCGCTCGCGCACCGCCCTCGCCTATGCCGACGATTTTTATTTTATCCTTGTCCATAATTTATCGGCGAATTTCTTCGACGCCCATATAAGGCACGAGAGCTTTGGGAATTTTAACTGAGCCGTCCGCCTGTTGATAATTTTCAAGAATCGCGGCGACTGTCCGTCCGACTGCAATTCCCGAACCGTTAAGCGTGTGTACGAATTCGGGCTTTGCTTTGTTATCGCGACGGAATTTTATATTGGCGCGACGAGCTTGATAATCCGTGCAGTTTGAGCAGGAAGAAATTTCGCGATATTTATTCTGCGCGGGCATCCAAACTTCAATGTCATAAGTTTTGGCGGAGGTGAAACTCATATCGCCCGTACAAAGCAAGACGACGCGATAAGGAATTTCCAAAACGCGCAGGACATCTTCGGCGGCGTCAACCATACTTTCAAGCTCTTTCCAAGAATCTTCGGGCTTTGTAAATTTAATCAACTCAACTTTATTGAATTGGTGTTGACGAATCAAGCCGCGAGTGTCTCGACCTGCCGCGCCCGCCTCTGCTCTGAAACACGCCGTATAGCAAGCGTAATATTCGGGCAATGTGTCGGCTGATAAAATTTCGTCTCGATGAAAATTCGTCATGGGTACTTCGGCGGTCGGCACAAGATAATAATCCAAGCCTTCAAGCTTAAACATATCTTCTGCGAATTTCGGAAGTTGTCCCGTGCCGATCATGCTGTCGCGATTGACGATATACGGAGCGAGCATTTCGGTATAGCCGTGCTTGTTGGCGTGCAAATCCATCATGAAATTTATACAAGCTCTTTCAAGACGTGCTCCGAGTCCGCGATAAAATGTAAATCTCGCGCCCGTAACTTTGCCTGCGCGGTCGAAGTCGAAAATATTTAATGCCGTTCCCAAATCCCAGTGTGCTTTCGGTTCAAAATCAAAACTGCGCGGCGTTCCCCATTTGCGGACTTCGGGATTTTGCGAATCGTCAACGCCAATCGGCACGTCGTCAGCGGGAACGTTGGGAATATGCAAAAGCAAATCGCGCAGATTACTTTCAACGTCGCGGAGTTCGGTATCGAGTTCGGAAATCTTTACTCCGATTTGGCGAACCTCAGCCGAAATAGCCTCAGTATCTTCGCCCGCCTTTTTCATCGCGCCGATTTTCTTTGAAGTCGCATTGCGCTGACCTTTAAGCTGTTCGACTTCGGCGAGTATTGCGCGACGTTTCTGTTCCAGTTCTCCGAAACTGTCGAGGCTCAAATTGTTATTCCGATTTTTTAACATGGTGCGAATCAATTCCTGATTGTCACGTACAAATTTCATATCAAGCAAAGTTCATTACCTCCCAAAAATTTTTTCCCCAGTCTAGCAAAATCGGCTTTATAAATCAAATTTTTTATGCGGCTTACAGAATTTTCAAGCGCAACCGTTGACTTTGTAATTAGTATTTACTATAATTTTATCGATTAAATTTTCAATTTCGGGAGGCATTTTATGGCAACCAAAGACGGCATTCTCACAAAGGAAGAATTAAATTTAATCCTGCTCGTCGATAATTCTTACTCGATGAACGGTTCGCGGATAAGCCAAGTTAATCAAGCAATCCCCGTTCTGAAAGATAATCTGATTGAAGTTGCCGACGAACACGACGTAGATTTGAAAGTCCGCATAATTGCCTTCAGCGACGAGGCGATTTGGCAAGTCGGCACGGTTGATAAAGGCGAGGATATTGGCTCCGTTGTTTGGAAACCCTTAGACGTTGTCGGCGAAACTACTACGGCGACGGCGATTCGCGAGGCTAATAAAGCTTTGAAGAAACAATATCTCGGTGCTCATGCACTGCGCCCCGTCGTCGTGCTTATAACTGACGGTTATTGTACCGACCCGCACGAAGAATATTTGGCGGCGATTGAGGAAATGAAAAAACGTCTCGGCGGCAAGAGCGGTAAAGAAAAAATTACGCGAGTCGCCATAGGCGTTGAGGATTTCAAAAGAGATGAACTTGTCGAATTTGCTTCGCAAGGTTTGTATATGGACGAAATGCAACCGTTGGTTTTCTCGGTCGACGAACCTGAAAAATTAGGCAAAGTCATAAATTGGGTAACGGTTACTTCGATTCTTTCCAGCATAACCGATGACGGCGATACTCCGCCCGTACTTGAGCCTGACGAAGAAGAATGGGTTTAGAATTTGGCGCAAGTTTTCAAAATGCACATTGAAATTTCTGAGGGGACAGGATTTTGTCCCCTTATTCTATGAGGTTAAAAGATGGATTCTAAAGATTTGTATCGTCGACCGCCTCAACTTTTCGAGCCGAATCCGAATTGGAAAATATTTTTCGCCTGTAAGCGCGGCAAAAGTCACATTGCAACGGGGAAAGTTTGCCAAGATTACTGCGTTGCGGAAAAAATAACGGAGGAAATATTTATCGCCGCAGTTGCCGACGGACATGGCGGAGAAGATTACGTTAAAAGCGATGTCGGCTCTGTGGAAGCTTGCAATACGGTTATCGCTTTGGCAAAAAAATATTCGGGACTCGACGGCTTAAATTTTTTAGCCAAATGGAATTCGCCCGAATTCAGGGAAGAACTTTTCGACACATGGCAAACCGCCGTTTTGCAAGATTATCGCGCCGAAAATCCCGAAGTCAAAGAAAGTGACGCCGAAATAATAAAAAAATACGGCACGACTTTATTATTCGCGGTTGTGACCAAAACCCACATTATTATCGGACAAGTCGGCGACGGAGCTATTTTGTTTTTCAACGACCAAAATCAATCGCAACTTTTTAAGCGTCATAATCCGAAATTTGATTCCAAAACTTCCTCGCTTGCCTCCGGACGCGGAATTTATTCTTTGATTATCGATTCTTACAAGCGATTCGGCTTTAAGTTTAACAAAATAATTCTTTCGACCGACGGGATTTATGATAAATTGGACAGAGATGATAACTTTGCCAAATACGCCGACGCACTCGCCGCGCAGATTAGGGAAAAGCCGCTTGAAGAAATTCAGCCTTTTACGATTAATAATATCGACGTTTCGGAAAAATCTTCGGACGATTGCACGATTGCGGCAATAATTTCGCCGCCGATTGGCAGTAAATATGAGTCGGACGGCTTGCAAACTTTAAAAGATTTAAAATTTGAGCGGGCATACAGTCGCTTGGAAATTTATTCGGCTAATCTTGACGGCGCGGCGATTGAATTGCACGTAAGCAAATATCTTTACGATGAAAATTATTCTTTCGACAAGCTTGCCGATAAAATTAAGTTGATTAAGCCCGTGCCGAAAACTTCCCGCAGTAATATTAATCTGTTTAAAATTCCCGAAGAACTTTTCAGAGTGCAGGAGCTTATAGAACACGGCGAGCATTTGGAGAAAAAATATATTTCGGACGAGCCGCAACGTTTTTCAAATGAATTTTGGCTTAACTTTTATGAGACGATTCGCGAGCTGAAGAAACTTTTCCGCGTGAAAAAATATTTTGCCGAAGAAAATTTTTTTAAGACGATGATGATTTCGGAGCGCGGAGAGATTTTTTTATTTGCAGATTGCCTGTCAAAGAGCGTCTTTAAAGAGACTTCGAGCCGAAAACTTTTCGAGACGATCGAAAGTTATTTCAGTTTCTTGGGCAAAATCCGATGCGACGATAAAATTTTGCCGATTTTTAAATGTCCGAAGTATTCTGCGGGGCAAATTATTTCTTTTGACGGGAGAACTTTCGGCAGAGTGCTTTATAATCCTAAAATGAACGCTTACGGCTTGAAAAATCTTTCCGGTAAAATTTGGCTCGCTAAGGATAAACAGGTTCAGCCGAATCAAAATTTGGTACTCATGGAGAATTACGTTATCGAAACGGACAGCAAGCTTTATGCGATTGAATTATTTATGACGGAGTGATAAACGATGAAAAAAGGCGAAGTGATAACCGGCAGGAACGGCATTAATTACACGGTGATTGAAGGTATCGGCAAAGGCGGCTTGGCTAAAGTTTGGAAAGTTCGCGATGAAACTTCCAATAAATTTTATGCCTGCAAAAATTATAAGCCCGTACCCAAAACCGTTCGGAAAAATTTTCTTCCGAATATTCGTGCGAATATCGAGGATTTAATCAAAATCGGCGCGATAAAAGACCGTAACGGCGATATTTTGGACAGTGTTGTCATGCCGATAACAATAGTTGACGGCGAGGGCGATTCTTTCAGCTACATTATGGAGCTTGTTGACTTGAAGGATTTTACGACGCTCAAAAAGGCTTGGATTAAGCCCGACAAATACCCTACGCCCTTTGCGATTTGTAACATTGTAAAAAATTTCGCGCTGTTTTTTGAGAGAATTCATTTGGGGCACGGATTTTGTTATAAGGACGTAAACGAGGGCAATATTTTTTTCAATCCGAAAAGCGGCGAGATAAAAATTATCGACAATGATAATATCGGTTTGGCGACAAAACAGACGATAAAGGGCACGCCTTATTACATGGCTCCCGAAGTGATTTTGGGCAAGGCTCCAAATGCCGATTCCGATAAATTTTCCTTTGCGGTGTTCATGTATCGGCTTTTTACGGGCGGTTATCCGTTCGAGGGGGCTTATACCGAAAAATATTGCGAGGCTCATGATGTTTTGCTCAGCGATCCTGCGGCGAGTAAGGAACTTTTTGGCAAAAATCCGATTTTCGTTTGGCATCCGACCGATAAAAAGAATTGCATAGACAAATACGCCGACACTCAGCATAAAAGGCAAGCCGAATATTGGCGCAGATTGCCGCAGGTTATTAAGGATTTGTTTATAAAAACTTTCGTGACGAATTTGCCCGAAGACCGCGCCGCCGAACGTACAAGCGACGTTGCTTGGAAAAATGTTTTCGAGACGTTGGAGAAAAATTTGATTACCTGTCCGCATTGCAAGAAAAAAACTTTCGCCGAAATGGATACTTGCTTTGAATGCGAAAAGCCTTTGACTAAAAAAACTTCCGCAAATCCCAAATCCGTAACTCAACCTTCCGTAACTTTTGACGTTTTAAGTAAGGGCGAAACCAAAAAACAAATTTCTCCGACTGCGGGCACGAAAATTTACGGCGATAAAATTTCTAAAAATCTTCCGAGCGGAATTCTTTTGCAGATTATACACAGCGAAAAGACCAAAAAAATCGGCGCGAAAAATCTCAGTAAAAATTCGTGGAAAGTCGTCAAGGCGGACGGCAGCAGTGTAACTTGCGAGCCGAATAAAGTTGCCGCGCTTGAAGTCGGTACGAAAATTGCCGTCATTTCCAAAGTTGTTCAGCTCAATGTTACGGCTCTCACCTGAGAGGAGGAAATTTTATGGACAGTTCAAGGCAATTAGAAATTCGTCGCAAGGACAATGCGCAAAAAATTTCGGCGTGGCATGACGAACAAAATAAATTGGCGCAGTTCGTGAAAGATTTACAAGCTCCCGCGCAGAAACTTTTGGAAGACTTCAGGAATTTTTCCAATAATATCACGGAAAATTATATCGTTCAGTTTGCGATGAGGCAGATTGAACTTTTCAATTTGATTTCGGATAATTTCAGTTGGCACGAGTCGCGGGCAATCAATGCGCAGAATCCGAATTATTATGAAGCGGTTTCAAACTACAAAGTTTATCTCGAAATGATTATCGACGCGCTCGCCGATTTCGGTATCGAAGAAATTTCAAGTGATGCCGGAACGCGCTTTGACGGCAGAATTCACGACGTTAAAAATACGAAAAATTTTTATCCTCAATCTGCTTTGATTAAAAAAAGTTTGCGTACAGGTTTCAGATACGGAGATTTGATTTTGCAAAAGGAAGAAGTTGAGGTTTGAGATGAAACTCGGAATAGATTTTGGAACGAGTTATTCACTCGGCGCGACGGTACATTTGGGGACGAAAGAAATTTTATTACCGGGCGGAAAGTACGGGATACCGTCAGTTTTTTATTACGACGATTATGAGGGAATTTTAATAGGCGAGGCGGCTGAAGACGCCGGACAAGGCAATTTGGCTAAAAATTTAAAGCGCGAAGTAAAATTGGAATTGAATTCGACTTTTTTTGCTGACGGTCGAAGATTTTCGGCTAAAGAAATAGTCGGGCACATTTTAAATTACGTCAAAGAAATTTCGTTACAAATCGCGCAGGAAAAAATGATAGATGAGCCGCTTGAAGGCGTGGTTATTTCTGTACCGGCGGCATTTACCGCAAATGAAAAAGAATTTATCCGTGCGGCGGCTGAATTGCCGATTTCGCAAGGAGGCGCGGGCTTAAAAGTTTTGGGATTTATAAAGGAGCCTGTGGCGGCGGCGTTGGCTTATTTCAATACGCCTTTGACTGACGACACGAAAATTTTAGTTTATGATTTGGGCGGCGGCACTTGCGACGTTGCGATAGTTAAATCCGATTCGCAATCCGCCGAGAAATATACCGTAATTGATTCGGATATGTTGAGAATTGGCGGGAAAAATTGGGATGAAAAGCTCCAAATGTATATTACAAATGAGTTGGAAAAGCAATCGGGCATTTCGGTTTACGACAATCCTGCTTACACGGAGAAAATAAAACGCGCCGCAGTTAAAGCCAAAGAAGATTTCAGCGTCAAGCGGGGCAATGTTTATCGCGATAAAGTTCGGGCGAGAATCGAAATTAACGGGAAAAATTACACCGTAGAGATTACCAAAGCCATTTTTAACGAATTGACGCTTGAACTTCTTAATAAAACCGTCACTATGACTAAAAATTTGCTCGGAAAGAATAAAATCGGCTCGATTGACAAATTTATTTGCGTAGGCGGTAGTTCCAATATGCCGCAAGTCATTGAAGGCTTGAAAAAAGCTTTTCGGGATATGGAAATTCAAGTTTTTGAGCCGGAAAAGGCGGTAGCACTCGGCGCGGCGATTTACGCTCAATTTTGCGAGGAAAAAGGCGCGGGCAGTAAAGTTTTATCGGATATTGCGCCGTATTCTTATGGAATTCGCTGTTATGAGGACTATAGCAAGAATCCCGACAAAGTAATTGTTGTGAATTTGATTTTCAAGGGCGACAGATTGCCGAAAAAAGTCAAACACGGATTTGCGACAGCCCAAAATAAGCAAGCGTCTTTAATTTTTAAAGTTTTTGAGTCGACACTGGCTAAAAAAGATTGTGAGCTTTATGAAGTCGGAGATTATATCATGGAAGTTGAATTGCCCTTGCCGCATCGTCCGCCAAAAGATACTTCGGTCGAAGTTACCATGACGCTTAATGCCGACGGGTTAATAGAAGTTGTTGCAGACGATAAAAAAGGGCGCATAATCACCGGCAACAAGCGTTTAAATTTCTAAAAAAAATTATCCGCGCGAGATGTTTTATGTCAAAGGATAAAGCAGGATAATTTTTGAGATTACAGAAATAATGAAGGCAAAAACAAAGTTTGGAGGCGCGACGATGACTTATCGGCGGATATTGGTAATAGGAGACATGCACGGGAAATTTACTCGATTATTGTCGCTCTTCCACAAGATAGAATTTGATGAGCGGCAAGATTTTCTGATACTG
>JAFZIQ010000161.1 GCA_017554285.1 Selenomonadaceae bacterium | reverse complement strand
TTTAACCTTCTCGCACGAGAATTCCCCCGCCTCTATAGGCGGCGGGATGAATCGCGCTTTCTTTTGTTGACATTATCAGCCCTTCATAATAAAATTTGCGTAACAAATAACGAGGAAAGGAGAAGACCTGCGAAAAACTTACAGATTGTTGTACTACAGTCTTCACGGAGTCTGAAACGTCGAAAACCAAGACAGTAAGCTCCCAGCAGGTACGATAAGGGTTTTGTGATTATCCTCTCTTTCCCGTGACCATTCGGGATGTAACATGTGCGAAGTCAGCTAAGCAGACAAATCACAACTACCGCAGGGACTGCGGAAAGTAACGCCTATGTGAGAGGAAATAAGACGCAACCTTCGGCGCAACCTCGTTGATCCAGGAAGCTCCCGCCTCTTTAGGCGGTGAGCAGTTCACGGGATTGAAGTTTCAATTAGTTTACCTGCAGTAAAGTTTATGCGATAAATTTTTTGCCTCTATAGTTTTACCAAATTGATTTGCAAAATTGGTTTTCCGGCAGGACACAGACAAAAAAATTATCCCCGATTTAAAATCGAGGAATTTTTTCTGTTAAGCCCTTCTATTTTTTCATTTCTATTACGAAAAATATACCCTCGTCGACCCAATACACAGAATAATTTTTACCGTTAAAAGTAGTTTTCTTTTCATCTCCGCCGCGAATAGAATATTTATTGCCGCTCAAAATGCCCAAAGACTTTGCAACTTTATCGCAATCTTCGCCGGATGCCAAAATCGCCGCATCTATGATTGAAAAAATTACGTCGGAAGATACATTCTCATCAAAGGCAAAACCCAAAGAAAGAAAATCTTTATTATCATTACACATGAACGCCACGTCTCCGTTAAAAAGTTCCTGTCTGTTACTTCCGTATTCGTTAAGCAAACAATCTGATACAAATACATTTCTTCCGCTTGTCGTGTTTTCAATTTCTCTGTTGTAATAGATGATAAATTGGTTGAGTGTTTTTGCGGTAGGATTGTTGATAAACATCATTAACGCCAAAATTGCCACGCAACAAACTGCCGTAATTATTTTTCCTTTGGACATTTCCATTCCTCCCACGCTTACTTGAAAAAGCACAGCGAAATAATTTTATCGTCTCTCGAAAACAAATACATAATGCCGTTTTCCTTAAAGGTGCGCTCAAATTTTTTCTCCGGCTCGTTATCGCAGGACGGCAAGCCGAAATTCCCGTTGTCGTTGATTAACCCCAAAGCCGATTCGATTTCAAGATTTTTTCCCGGTGCAACCGATTCAATCGCCGCCGTAAACGCAATTTTTGTAATGAGCTCTTGGATAAAGTCGCCTTTCGTATCGTCGTAGGAAAACATCAAAAAGATTTTAATATCGTCTTCCAAATCATCGTGACTTATCGCCAGTTGAGGAAAACCTTTAACCTCCACACTATCGAAAGTGCCGCTTTTGGAAAGGAATTCTTCGGGCAAAGTCAATGAGTCGTCCCCTTTGTTTGCTAAGGCAAAAAGTGCCGTGTCCGAAATGGAACTTTCTTTCTCTTTAAGCTCGCGGACGTTACGATTGTAATTCTCCCAAAAAGTTTTCTTGGATAAAAGTTGTCTGTCGGTTTCGCTTGAGGTATCCGATTGAGTTGAGTCGGAATTGTTCGACAGCGCACAGTATGCGATACCTGCGAAAATTAAGCCCACAATTTCGCCCGAATATGAACCGAAAAGATTGCCGACCCATTCCAGAGCCTTCATAAAAATTATTAGGATAACTCCGGCGATAAAGCCCGCCCAAACCAGTTGCCCCAGCCAAGAGCTGAAAAAGCCACTCATGCCGCTGTAAGAAATAGTTGTGGTATTTCTCCAGATGAATCTGAACACGAAAAAGAATATCACCAAGTAAAGTATCAATCCGAATGCTGCCATATTATCGCCCCCATAAAATTTTAGTTGTTTTATGTCGGGAATTTTATCAAATTAATTTGGCGTTTTGGTGTTCTGCGGGGACACAAATAAAAAAATCCGCAAGGCTCCGAAAAGCTTTGCGGATAATTTTAACTGACTAATTTTATTTAATGGCGTTCAATCTGTCGGCGATAGTCCAAGCGTCCTCGTCGCCTTCAATCGGTGTGATAATCGGCTGATTACCCAGCATGACAACTCCGTTTTGAACTGTTGCGTCGTATTTATTCTGTCCTTTATGATAAGCGACTGCCAAATTGCCGAGCACGAAATAGGAACGCTCGGCACCCGACATATCGGCGGACGGCGCAACGGTTATCCAATTTTTATTATTAACGGTTACAACGCCATCTTTAGCGGTGACGTGTTTACCACTGTGTTCGTAAAGTTTTTTGACGTAAGCATCGCGGCGTTTATCGCTGTCGGGGTGGTCGGACGGAAGGAAAATTTTTTCTAAACCGGATTGTTTTTTCCCGTTAGACATCTCAACGAATTTCTGCATGACAGCCGCGCAGGCTCCGGGATTGTAATTGGTATTAAGCATGTAATCGAATCCCAAAAGGTCGGCTTCGGTCTCCTGTTTCCTGTCGCCGTGAGCCACCGATTGATTAAGCGCGACAGTTGCCACCAAGTCGGTTATCACGCCGCCTCCGACAGCGGCTCCGGCAAGGCTCGTTATTACGAGTTTTTGAATACGTTTTCTCTGCCCCTTTGCAACATGATCTTTTTGACCGTGCCCCATTTCGTGTCCGACGATAGCGGCGATTTCATCTTCATTGGTAATTTGTTCAAAAGTGCCCGCATTAACCATCATGACATGCCCCATTCCGCAAGCGGCATTGATTGAATTCTGCGCGGAAACAAAATAAATATACGGTTTATTCTTAATCGTCTGGTCGACAACCGCCACGCCGCGAGTTAAATTCGCCATGATTCTATCGAGTTTAGCGTTGTATTCGGAATTGTTGCTGACGCCGTATTGAGTGCGAAATTTTTGATAAAGTTCTTGGCGACCTTCTTCGGTTTCGTTGAAGTACTTAATATTGGCGTTTATCTGAGCACTCAGTGCCGCGCCTTGAATTCCAATACCTATAGCCGATTCAAGCAGAGACGCTGAAGCGACTGCAGGCGTACTAAACGTCAGTGAAAAACCTATTGTCGCCGCCGCGCAGGTTGCCAAAAATTTTTTCTTCCATTTCTTAAAGTTAAACATAGTTTCTTTCCTCCTCCGGAAAATTTTTCCGTTAATGTAATCGTAACTGCACATTAAATTTTCCTTATGATAGCAAAAAAAATTCTGCCCTGCAAAAATTTTTTGGGCGGCTTGAATATATGAAATTAATCTGGTAAGATAGGCGCAAAAGCTTTGGAGGAGGAATTTATGGCGTAAGGTAAGGTAATTTTAATTTGCAAAGAGAAAAAACGTCTGATATAATCGGCGGCGTCAAAATTTAAGGAGAGTTGGACAATGATAAAATTGGAAAAGAAGCAAGTTAAGTTTGTAAGCATTTTAATCGCGGTAATATTTATCGGCAGTGTAGTCGCAATCGCGTTGACACAGACAGGAAATATCGCGTCGGCGGCAAGTTCATCGAATGTCGGAGTTGTGGAATACGATCAAATCATGGTACAGCATCCCGATATGAAAACCCTCGACGAACAACTTAAAACCGCAATCGCGGACATCAAAAAGGAATTCGACGAGAAATCGGCAAGCATGAACGACCAAGAAAAGCAGGATTATTACATTCAGTGCCAAGAGAGAATCTTTCAGCGTCGTGAAGAACTTCTTGCGCCGGTAATGCAATCGATTGACGCGGCGATTAAAGCGGTAGCCGATAAAAGAGGCTTGAGCGTTGTACTTGCAAAGGCGGCTGTTATCTACGGCGGGCAAGACATAACTCAAGAGGTTATCGCGCAACTTGGGAAAAAATAATTAGTGGTTAGCGGTTAGTGGTTAGTGGTTAGCAAAAAAATTTCTAATCACTAACCACTTTTCACTAATCACTTTTTTGTTAGGAGGCGGCGGCTTTGAATTTTAAAGTATTGATAGCGGCAATGTTTGCATTAATAGGCTGCGGACTTTACTTTTACGAACCGTCCGAACTCCCTGCCGAACCGCTCGAAAATAAGATTGATAAAAATTCACAGAGTCGCGGTGTCGGGATAATCGACATAGAAAAAATTCAAGCGGCTCATCCCGACGGCGAACAATTAGATTATCTTCGCGCAACAGAATTCCGTTTGAGACTCGAATTAAAAGAGGCTATGCGAATAACAGAATTGCCCAAACCGCAACCGCCCGAATCTAATACGGAAGTTTTCGACGAGGCGGCTTGGCAAAAGAATGCGCAAGTCGTCATAAGTCAACTTGCCAAACTCGAAACCAAAAAGAAAGCGGCGGCGGAAGAATATCGCAAAAAATCCGAGCCGCATTACATTGAAGAGCGCAATAAAATTCGCGAACAATTTCTGAACGAAAATTTAAACATTCAACTCAAATTGCAGAACGCCGATAATCTTCATTTGACGGACGCGCAAGTTGAGGAATTGCTTAAGCGACTGGAGGAAGTTGAGATTGAACGAAATAATCTTCAACGCGAGCTTTTGGATAAATGGGTGGCTGAGATTGAACAATACGCCGAGAATTCGATAGCGGCTGAAGAAACTCGACTTAAAGCGGAAGCGGAAAGGTTGCGTCATGAAGTCGAGACTCAAGCGCGACAAAAAGAAGCCGAAGTAACCGAACGCAATAAAAAAATCATGGAAGATTCGTTACGAGCAATGGAAAATCGGCAATACAGACGGCAGGAACTTTTAGCCGAATTGCAGGAAGTCAGCAAGGAACGCGCCGAGCTTGAGAAAAAAATTTTGAATTCGATAGCTGATAAGGCGACGATGCTTGCGGCAGTCAATCGTTTGGAAATGCTTTTCGTCAAACATAAGTCGGAGGCGGGCGATAAAGTTTTAAAACGCGGCGTCGATTGGAATTTTAAATTCAAAGCCCCCGAAAGAGTCGGGGCGATAATCATAGCGGGTAAAAACTGCAAAGATTTAACCGACGACTTGATTAAAGAAATGGCTAGGGAACAGTACAAGGGAACAGGGAACAAAAAATCTAATCCCTAATCCCTGTTCCCTAATCCCTAAATAAGGAGTGATTATAAATGATTGCAAGAAAATTGGCGGCAGTCGCAATGTTGGCGTCGTCATTGATGATAACAGGTTGCGGCGACGCACAAATGGGCAGTGTCGATGTAGATAAAATTATGGCAGAGGCTCCGCGAGTCAAAACGTTAATGACGGAGGCTGAGGGCAAAGTCAAAGAAGTGCAGGAAAAATTTGAGCAGGATTACGGCAATAAGGAAATGACCGAAGAAGAATCCTCCAAAGCGCAAATGGAATTTCAACGCAAGCTTGAGGCGATAAATCAAGGTTACGCCTCACAGATTAAAAGTCGTATGGACGTAGTGATTGAGGAAGTTGCGCACGAAAAAAATATCGACATAGTTATTAACAATTCTTCCGACAACAAATTGGTTTTTCAAGGCGCGATTGACGTGACGGACGACGTTATTAAGAAAATGCAATAAGGCGATGAGTATGGAAAAATTTTTAAGGGAAATAGCGGAACTTGTCGGCGGCGAACTTGCAGGTGACGGCGAAATATTAATAAACGGACTGTCAAATATTTCAATGGCTCGCGCAGGCGATTTAATTTTTGCAGTACCGCCGCACTTGGACGAGGCTAAAATCTGCGCGGCATCGGCAGTTTTAATCCCGCTCGATACAAAAGATTTTCCAAAGCCCGCAATAAAAGTAGCCAATCCGCGAGCCGCCTTCGCAAAATTATTGGAATTATTTATGCCGAAACTCGATATTCCAAAAGGCATAAGTCCCGAAGCTTACATAAGCAATGACGTTAAGATTGCCGATAATGTAACGATTATGCCCTTTGCGTTTATCGATAAGGGCGCGGAGATTAAGAGCGGCGCGATAATTTATCCGCACGTTTACATAGGGCAACACGTAACTGTCGGCGAAGATACCGTAATTTATTCAAGCGCGACCGTTCGGGAATTTTGCAAAATCGGCAAGCGTTGTGTGATTCACAGCTCGGCAGTTATCGGCGCGGACGGATTCGGATTCACGACGGCTAAAGGCGTTCATACGAAAATTCCGCAAGTCGGTAATGTGATTGTTGAGGACGACGTTGAAATCGGCGCACATGTCGGAATTGACAGGGCGGCTATGGGTTCAACGATTATCGGGCACGGCACAAAGATTGATAATCTCGTTCACATTGCGCATAACTGCAAAATCGGAGCGAATTGTCTGATTGTGGCGCAGACGGGAATATCGGGTTCAACGACAGTCGGCGATAATGTAACTTTCGGCGGGCAAGTCGGCACGGTCGGACATATTACTATCGGCGGCAATTCGGTTTACGCGGCTCGTTCGGGCATTTCAAAAAATATGCCGGAAAATTTTTTCGGTTGCGGATTCCCGATTCAAAGTCACAGCGATTGGCTGAAACATCAAGCGGCTTTAAAGAAAGTTCCGGAGCTGATAGAAAAGATTCGCAAGCTCGAACAGATAATCGATAATCTGACTAAAGCTTAAAAAAATCCCTTCGTCACGGCGAGGGGATTTTTTTGCAGGAAATTAATTGTGCCGAAAGAATAAATAATAAAGGAGGTCTAATAAAATATGAAAGTGTTGCTTGTAATAACGATAGAAAAATTGGCGGAAAAGTTGACTGCCTTAAATCGCAAACTCGAATACTGCGCGATTGCAGTTGACCAAGTCGAACCCGCTAAAGAAATTTTGTTGAAAGTCGGATTGTCACCGGATTTACTTTATCCTATGAGTGAACTCAAAAATTGCGTCGAAAGTCTTAAATATGATTACGTTCTTAACGTTCAAGACACGTATTATGGCAGACAAATTAAACTCTTTCAAAATTATAATTTGCAGCTCGAAAAGCTCGTGAGCTTCGCCGGATTGGAGAATGCCTCAAATTGGCAAACCGAACGCCAGTTGAGATACTATCGCGAACATTCTCAAGAATTTGAAATGTTTGCCACAGGAACAAGTCCGACCGCTACAGCAATAGACATCAGAAAATTCAAACGTAAGACGATTAACTTTGCAACGTCCAGCCAAGACTTGTATTATAATTTCCGGATTGCGAAATCCGTCATATCACATGCAAAGGTTAATAATGCCATTCGTTATGCTCTCATCGGTCTTTCGCCCTATTCCTTCCACTTCGACCTTTCCAAAACGTTTTTATGGAGATGTCGCTTATTGCCTTATCTTATCGCTTTTAATGATTTGCATAATTTGTCTGTGTCCGCAGATATTTGCAGAGAATTTCTCAGTGAAGAATGGCTGTCAAAAAAACCTTCCGTAGCGAAAGTTAATATTAACGGCGTCAAATCGCAGAAAGTCATGGAAAATCCGCTTGAAAGCAATTCAGGAATCATTACTTGGAAAGGAAAATATTATCCCGAAACTCGCGACGAGAATATAAAAATTTTGGATGAATACTTGACGTTATGCGAAGAAAATAATGTTCGCCCGATAATGTTTCGTGTAATTAATTCGGAAAAGTATATGGCTAATTTCAGTAAGAACCTGCTTGAAGAATTTAATTGTCTCGTTGAACAGGCGTGCCAAAAACATTCAAGTGCGGTTTTCATTGACGGCTGGAAATGGAACGGTGTAACTTATTCCGATTTTTATGATCATGCGCACATGAATATTCACGGCGCGGCAAAGTTCAGCGCGTATCTGAATGAATTTATTGAGCAACTTGAGAGGTGAGCTTTAATCGAATACAATTTCTTAAAACTCTTAAGCAAAATAATTTGTCTGTTGCCCTTGAAATTTTGTCTGACGTTTGGGCGCGGTTTGGCGAGTTTGATTTGGCTTTTCTTGCCCGCCAAACGTAAAAAAATCGCTACGGAAAATATTAAACATTGTCTTAACGTTTCGGAAGAAGAATCTGCGCGGATTGCCAAAGAAAGCAGCGTTCAATTCGGCTCAATCTTTATGGAAGTTTTATCCTTTCCGAAACTCAAAGGCAATATGGCAAATCATGTAAAAGTTATCGGGCTTGAACATTTGACGCGCTATAAAAATTCAAATTCAAAAGGCGCGGTGATTATGACTTGCCACAGCGATAATTGGGAACTTATGGGCGGAGCCTTCGCGCAAAACGGAATTCCGCTCGTCGGCGTCGCCAAGAAACAGAAATCCGAAGGCGCGGATAAATTCATCAATGAATATCGAACGTTAATTGGAATGCACATAACTTATCGTAGCGGCGTCCGCGAAATGTATAAAATGCTTGACGAAGGGCACTTTATCGGGCTGATTATGGATCAAGATGTCGGGCGCAATGACGGCGTTGTTGTCAAATTTTTCAACCGAGCAACCAACTTTGTGACGGGAGCGGCTTCAATGTCTCGGTTCAGAAAAATTCCCATATTTCCCGCGTTCATGCATAAAAATTCGGACGGCACTCATACATTGGAAATTTTTCCGCCTCTTCAAGTTGAAAAGACTTCCGATAAACACGCCGATATAAAGCTTATGACGCAAAAGCTTGCGACGTTGATTGAAGAACACATAAAAAAATACCCCGACGAATGGTTTTGGCTCCATGACCGCTGGAAGTCCATGCGCGTTGAATTTGAGCCGGAGGAGGTTGAAAAATTTAATGAGGAATTGGGAATTAGGAATTAGGAATTTTTTCTTGGTGACAGTGATTATGTTTATTTTTCAGCCCGCGCAGGCGATTGATTTCCCTGTGACTTCGCCTTTCGGTTGGAGGACTCATCCGATTTCGGGGCAATGGAAATTTCATGCGGGCGTTGATTTGGGCTATGAATACGGCTCTTATATCGGCTCGCTTTTCGACGGACAAGTTATGATAGCCGCCAATCTCGACGACGGCTACGGCAATCAAGTTTTGATTTATCACCCCGCGATTGATTCTTATACGCGCTATGCTCATTGCAGTACTTTGCACGTCGCGGCGGGGCAAGTCGTCAAGTCGGGGCAGATTATCGCTCAAGTCGGCAGTACGGGCTATTCAACAGGACCTCATTTGCATTTGGAATATATCATCAAAGTTGACGGCGTTTATCAATATGCCGACCCGCTGAGCTTGTGGCAATGAAAAATCGGAGACACCGCGCAGGTACCTCCGATTTTTTTATTAACGAATAAAAGTTTTGTCTACGACATCGCCGACTCCGCCCAGAACACCCAGACTTTTGCCGTTTTGAAAGAATTCGACCGCGCCCGCGTTGCCGAGACGAACATTGATATTTTCTTTGCCTTCCCATGAAAGAGTTTGTCCGCCGTCCAAAACGCCTTCATAGACGACTGCGCCATCAATCGTGACGAGTGCCCAACACCTGTCATTGAATCGCGCTTGAACTTGAACGCTGTCCGCAGGAACAGGATTTGATTCGGCAACCGGCTCCGGATTATCGGCAGTTTCTTCGGGAGTTGCAGGTTGAGTTTGTTCGACAGGCGTATCGACTTTCGCAACATCGCCGTCAGAATTCGACAGCCACGACCAAGCAGTGCCCGCCAATACCGCGATTAACACAACCGCCGCGATTATCAACAGCCCCGACGAAGGGTAATTGCTTTCCTGTATCGAATAGCCTAACGGTTTTTTATCTTGCTTAACAGTCTTGGATTCAGATTTTTTTTCGGAAGTTTGCTCGGCGTTTTCTTCGACAATCGGCTGATTCGCGCCCGAAAGTTCGGCTACATCTTCCATAAATTTCTTAACCATATCATCAGCATCAAGTCCGAGAAATTTCGCATAGTTCTTGATAAATCCTTTGGTGTAAACCGTTCCCGGCAATTTGTTATATTCGCCGTTCTCTATTGCTTCTATGTAAAGAGCGCGGATACTTGTGCCCTGTTCAATGTCTTCGATAGATAAATTTTGTCGCTCGCGCTCTTGGCGTAGCGTATAGCCCACCATTTCTAACATCTCCTTTCGGGCGCATTATAAACGACTAAATTTTAAATTACAAGCAGATTTAATTGCTCGTCAAACGATTCGCGCAGGCTTTGAACTCCGCCAAAATTTTTTCTTCGTCCAAAGTTTTCAGCTCGCGATTTTCCATTAAAATTTTCCCGTCAACAATAACCGTGTCGACAGCCGACGAATTAGCCGAATAAACCAACAGCGACGCAGGATTATAATTCGGTTGCCACTCGACGCCGCTCATATTCCACAAAACTATGTCGGCTTTGTAACCTTCCTCAAGTCGCCCGATATTTTTCAAGCCGAGTGCCTGCGCTCCAAAATCCGTCGCCATTTGAATTGCCTGCGCGGCGGGCACTGCCAAAGGACTCATACTCTCGACCTTAGCAAGCAATGCCGCAAGTCGGACTTCTTCCAACATGTCAAGATTATTATTACTCGACGCGCCGTCGGTTCCAAGTGCAACCGTCACGCCTTCATCAAGCAATTTTTTTACGGGAGCAATGCCGCTTGCAAGTTTCATATTGGAACCGGGATTATGCGCCACACGAATTTTTTTGGCCTTGATGATTTTGATTTCCGAATCGCTCAGCCAAACGCAATGCGCCGCCAATGTTCCCGTCTCGAATAAGCCCGTTTCAGCAACGACTTCAAACGGTCGCTTGCCGTAATTCTTAATGCAATCTTCAATTTCGCCGTGCGTCTCGTTCATGTGCATATGAATTTCCGCGTTGAGTTTTTGAGCTTCCGCCGTAACTTTCTTTAAGAAATCGGGCGGGCAAGTGTAAATCGCATGAGGCCCGAACATAACGGTTATTCTGCCGTCTGCCGCCCCGTGCCAATTTTTATACAGCTCGACATTCTCGGCTAATTTCTTTTCGCCGTCGGCAAAACCGATAATCCCGCGACTTAAACTCCCGCGCAGTCCCGATTCGTCAACAACTTTTGCAACTTCTTCCATGCAAGGACCGTACATATCGGCAAAGGCGGTCGTGCCGCTCTTAATCATTTCGATTGCCGCCAATGCCGCGCCCCAATAAATATCGCGCCGTGTCATTTTATCCTCAATAGGCCATATATCTTTTTGGAGCCAATCCATTAACGCCTTGTCGTCCGAATAACTGCGGAGCAAAGTCATTGAAGCATGAGTATGCGCGTTGATAAGTCCGGGCGTCGCCAAAAATTTCGGAGCTTGCGAACTCGGAATTATCTTTGAAATGGTGTCGCCGTCAATGTGAATATCTGCGCACTCGCCGTTGAGCATTAAAACATTGCGAATCACAAAATTATTTTCCTGCATATTGCCGCCTCCAAATGCCAAATTCGGGAACATAATCAGTGCCGCCGTCCCCGCAATAAAAGTTCGTCTGCTAATATTCATATTGCAACATTCTGCTTTTGAAAACGTTCGGGGAATTCTTTCATCCACATTTCCTTTGTAATGCGGCGAGTTTTATACTTGTTCATAAGATAGATAGCTTCGTCAGCCTCTTCCTTAGTCGTCGGCGGACAGTCCTCGTCGTAAGTAATCGGACGATTTTTCAAGGCGGCAATTTCAGCTTTCTCTTCCGCCGTCAATGGAGCATCCTTCGGTAAAAAGTAAAATACGGTTGCCATAATATTTCCTCCTGTCTTCTTCGCCGGCTTCGTATGCCGAGATTAAGCGAATCGATTCTTCGCGTTCGGTATGAATAACTACTAAAATATCATCAACCATTCCGATAGCTCTCCAGCGTTCTTCGTCGAAAGAATGTTTGTAATCGAATTCCCTGTAAAGGTACGGATCATTGAAAACTTTCGCCGCCGTCTTGAAGTTGATACCGTGTTTAATCTTGTTGATTTTATTTTTGGTGTCGTCCCACTCGAAAATACGATTGTCTATTGTCGCGTTCATAAGCCCAAATATTCCCTTTGCGCATCAGTGAGCGTGTCGATTGTCACGCCGATTGAATCCAATTTAATCTCGGCAATCTTGGTATTGATTTCTTCGGGCATAAGATAAACTTTTTTCTCAAGCTTGCTGTGATTGTGGAGAATGTGCGCCGCGCTGAAGAATTGAACCGCGAAACTTAAATCCATAATCTCGGCAGGGTGTCCGTCGCCGCTCGC
>JAFZIQ010000160.1 GCA_017554285.1 Selenomonadaceae bacterium | reverse complement strand
CTTAACGTCGCTGACTTCCGCGACAAGCTTAAATAATCCAAGCCTACGTCGCATAAAAATTTTAGCCGCGAATTTATCTCCTTGAGAACCTGCGCGGCTATTTTTTTATCTGTATCGTCAAGCTCAAGCGTGTTAAAAAATTTTAAGCAAGCGTCAACACTCATATCAACAACCTGCGCGATATTTTTATCAGAAATTTTTACACTCAACGCTTCAGGATTAAGTCTGTGTCCGTGACAGGCGGGGCAAGCGTCTTCGGGCAAGTCGGTATATTTAAAATCATGAACCGCCGCCATCCATTCATACATTGTCGACCACTCGCGCAGGTTAAAAATTTTTCCAAGCCCATTGCATTTCGGACAAGCTCCTTTCGGGCTGTTAAAAGAAAAAAGTTGCGGAGTAATGTCCGGCAGACTTATTCCGCAATCGACGCAGGCATTTTTTTCACTGAACGTCAAAATTTTATCGTCTATCTCCGCGAAGACAATCCCGTTGCCGAATTTTAACGCCGTCTCCAATGAATCAGCCAACCTTGAGCGCACGCCGTCACGATTAACCAGCCTATCAACGACAAGTTCAATCGTATGCTTTTTAGTCTTGGCTAAAGAAATTTCTTCGTCAAGTTCGCGAATTTTGCCGTCAATCTTAACGCGAACAAAGCCCGCCGCGCTAAGCTTTTCAAAAATATTTTTATGCGTGCCCTTCTGCTGATTAACAATCGGCGCAAGCAAACTAAAGCGCGTACCTTCCGGCAAACTTAAAATTTGGCTTAAAATTTGGTCGACGCTCTGACTTTTAACTGGCTTGCCGCATTTCGGACAATGAGGCTTACCGATTCGAGCGAACAACAGCCGAAGATAATCATAAATTTCCGTGACCGTGCCGACTGTCGAGCGCGGATTATTATTCGTCGTCTTTTGATTAATCGCAATGGCTGGACTTAAGCCTTCAATCTGCTCAACGTCGGGTTTATCGGGCAAGCCTAAGAATTGCCGCGCATAACTGGACAAACTTTCCATATAACGCCGCTGACCTTCAGCATAAATCGTATCGAAGGCAAGCGAACTTTTGCCGCTGCCTGAAACGCCCGTTATCACGACAAATTTATTGCGCGGAATGTCAACGCTGACATTTTTTAAATTGTGAACGCAAGCCCCGCGAATTTTTATCCAATCCAAAATCTTTTACTCCGAAATAATTTTCATGGTGGGGAAAAATAAAACGTCACGAATTGACGGCGCGTCAGTCAAGAACATAACCAAGCGGTCAACGCCGATTCCAAGTCCGCCCGTCGGAGGCATTCCGAATTCCAATGCACGAATAAAATCTTCGTCCATAACGTGGGCTTCTTCGTCGCCCGCCTCGCGTTGTTTAAGTTGCTCCTCGAAACGCGCCCGCTGATCTATCGGGTCATTTAATTCGGTGAATCCGTTCGCCAATTCCCGCCCGTATACAAAAAATTCAAAGCGGTCTGTAACTCGCGGGTCGTTCGGATTTTTCTTTGCAAGCGGAGAAATTTCCGTCGGGTGATGCGTTATAAATATCGGTTGAATCAAATCATCCTCAACTTTAGCCTCGAATACCGCATTCAAAATCCCGCCTATGCCGAATCGCTTTTCATAAGCAACGCCCAATTCGTCAGCCATAGCCCGCGCCTCTTCGACAGTTTCACACGACAAGAAATCTTTACCCGTCTTATTTTTAACCGCGTCATTCATGCTGAGTTGCGGAGTTTCCGCCAAATCCATTTCGACGCCTTGATAAGTGATTTTAGTAGTGCCGCAGACTGCCTCCGCCGCCGCGCAGACTATGCCTTTCGTAACCTCGATCAAATCGCGATAGTCGCCGTATGCTTGATAAATTTCAACGGAAGAGAATTCGGGATTATGGCGAACGTCCATGCCCTCATTGCGGAAAACTCTGCCCATTTCGTAGACGCGCTCCAAGCCGCCGACAATCAATCTCTTTAAGTTTAATTCCGTTGCAATGCGCAGGTATAAATCGGCGTCCAAAGCATTATGATGAGTGACGAAAGGTCTTGCAGCCGCGCCGCCTGCTACAGTCGACAATACGGGCGTTGCAACCTCCAAAAAGTCGCGTTCGTCAAGATATTTGCGAATAGCTTTGATAACCTTGTTGCGTTTAAGGAATGTCTCGCGAACTTCGGGATTCATAATCAAATCAAGGTAGCGTTGGCGATAACGAATTTCCACGTCTTTAAGCCCGTGAAATTTTTCGGGCAACGGACGCAACGACTTCGCCAAAATTTTAAAATCCTCAACGCGAACAGTCAGCTCGCCGCGCTTGGTCTTGAAAACTTGTCCGCGAACGCCGATTATGTCTCCAATGTCCAAAAGTTTAAACTCGCCGTATTTTTCTTCGCCGAGAATATCCAGCTTAAAATAAATTTGAAGCGAGCCGCTCTTATCGTTAATGGTCGCAAAACTCGCCTTGCCGTGTCCGCGAATTGCCATTAATCGTCCGGCTATCGAAACTTCGCCCGCGTCAACTTCGCCCTCAATTTCTCCGAAGTCTGCGCGAACGTCAGCCGCATGATGAGTAATTTCATAACGCGCTCCGAACGGCTCAATGCCTTTGTCGATAAAGCCTTGAAGTTTCTCGCGCCTAATCTTTATCAAGTCGTTTTCGTCAAGATTTTGTTGCTGAAAATTTTTTGCCATGAATAAACCTCCCAATTTGTGATTCGGTTTGCAAATATAGCATTTCCTAACGCTTTTATCAATCATAGTTTGTTGAAAAAATCTTCTAAGCGTGTTAAACTTTGCGAAATGTTTTTCTCGGAGGCTCAAAATGGAAAAGATAAAAGTAATTCTCGTCGTGCTGAATAAAAATTTCCTGCGAAACGCATTGACGATTTTAAATTACAATAAAGCAGTACCGGTTGCCGTGTTAATGGACGGCGAAGAAAATTTCATAGCACTCAACGAAAAAATTAAAATTCAAGTGGTGCCGTTCGCGTCATTAAATCAAGTGACAGAGCTTGGAAAAAATTTTCTGTGGTTGATTTGCGGAAAAGGTTCCGATAAAGATTCGCCGCTTAAGATTAAAAAATTTTTGACGGAAAATGACGTGCCCGAAAATAATATCGTCAACTTTGAATTCATGGAGCAAGTTAATCCTCTTTGGCTGGCTAATCTTCGCTACGTTGAGGAAAATTCGATTGACAGTTTTGCGACGGGCAACAGTTTCACCGAATGCGGATTGGAGTTTAATTGCCTTCCCGATGTTAAAGGCGTTAATCTCGCCGCTCCGAATCAAGATTTGCAACAAAGTTATCTGACGGCTCAACATGTTTTCAAAAGTGTTAAGCGCGGTTCGATTAAATCTGTTTTTATCGGACTTGCGCCCTATTCTCTGCGCGTCGACAGCCGCAAAAATTTTTCTACATGCGCGAATCACTTTGCATATTCCGTTGCCTTGCGCGAAACGGTTTCGGTTTCAACCGCTCATGACAAATTGCTTGCCAACCTGCTGAGCGATAACGTTACGAAAATCTTTTCAAGCGCGACGAGTGCGCAAGCCGATTTAAATTTTGATAAGGTTAAGACTGCGCGGAATAAAAAAATTTCTGTCGGCGACATGACGGCTTGGGAAGAAGAACTTGCGACTTTGACAAAACCTTTTGATGCGGAAATTGTCGAAAATAATCTGCGCGTCTTGGAGGATTATATTAAGCTTTGCATTGATAACGGCGCGAAACCGATTGCGATTCTATTTCCGTTCGCCGCCGTTTTGAAAGAAAATTACAGCCGAGAAATTTTAATGCCTCTTCGCCGTGAACTTCATAACCTTAAAAAAATTTATGACTTCAAGTTTATCGACCTGTTCGACGCGCAGACTGATTACGATTGTTTCAGTGACCTGACGCATTTAAATTTGAAGGGCGCGGCTCTCGCAAGCATGGCGATTGATTTCAAACTGCGCGGAGATGAATTCTTTCCGCTCGAAAAAATTGCCCGACTCAATTACGAAAATATTTTCGACGTGTCAAGCTTTTTATCCAAAGACGATTTCAACGAGAGTATAGAAAAATATTTCAAGCTTGCGGCGAAGAAAATTCGCGGTAAAAAGAAAATCAAAGTCGGTTTTGTATCAGACGATCCGTCCGTGTGGTGCGGCGATTTTCTTTACAATATGTTTGCTAAGAATAAACGTTGCGAGACGACTTTTTTCCTTTGCTTGCAGAAAAGCATGAGAAATCAGCCGCTTATCTTGGAGGATTTCAGACGCGGCATTGAAAATTTTAAATCACGCGGAATAAACGTTGTTGCCGTTACCAATGATGAACAAACTTTTTCCGCGCAGGACTTGTTGATTATGTTGCGTCCGTATTTTCATTATCTGCCCGAATCGTTTGCTTTGCCTTCAATCGGCGCGGAAACTTTAATGGCTTATATTCCTTACGGCTTTAACACTTCGGCTTGGAAAGTTTGTGACACACCGATTCATCGTTTTGGTTTGAAATTATTTTTTGAGAGCAAGAAACATATTGCGCTTATAGAGGAAAACTGTCGCGTTGGAGCTTCGCGCTGTTTTTACAGCGGTTATCCGAAACTCGATGCCTTTTATAAAAATCCCGAAAAGCTTAAATTCGATTGGAAAACGGCTCGACCCGATGCGAAGAAAATCATTTACGCGCCTCATTGGTCGATAGCCAGCGGAATTTTCTATGCGACGTTTCAATACAACTGGAAATTTATGTATGAATTTGCCAAAGCTCATCAAGAAATTTCGTGGGTATTCAAGCCGCACCCGCTGTTATTGGCATCTGCAGTCGGGCACAAAGTTTTTCCTTCGGAAGCGGCATTCAGAGAATATTTGCAAGCGTGGGACGCTTTGCCAAATGCAAAAGTTTTCACGGGTTCTTATTATCAAGGGTTATTCGCTACGTCCGACGGAATGATTATGGATTGCGGCTCGTGGATTGGCGAATATCAATATACGCATAAGCCGATAATTTTTTTGACTCGCGACACGCAGAAATTCAACGAGCTTGGAAATAAGATTATGAACATTCTCTATCGAGTCGACGGCAGAAATTTGAAAGGAATTTCTGAACTTATGCAGAAAATTTTTATCGAAGGCAAAGATGAAATGTTTGAGGCTCGCAGAAAATTTTTCGATGAGCATATGAATTACATGAAGGCTAACGGCATGACTGCGAGTGAATTTATTTTCAAGACGATAGCAACAGAGTTAAAGCTTTGAAATATTTTTTACGGAGGTGAATGCGGCAGATTTTTTGCCGCGAAATTTAATGGCTAATATTGCTTTACTTATGGCGGGCGGTTCCGGTCAGCGTATGCATCAAAATATCCCTAAACAATTTCTGACGATTAACGACAGACCTGTTATAGTTTACACAATGGAAGCTTTCCAAAGTCATGCTGATATTGACGCAATCGCCGTTGTTTGCATAAGCGGCTGGGAATCCGTTTTGCAAGCTTACGCCAAACAATTTAACATTACAAAGCTTGCGCATATTATTCCTGGCGGCGAAAGCAACCATGATTCCATTCGCAAAGGTATCTTTGAAGTAGAAAAACATTACGACCGCAACGATATTGTTTTGATTCATGACGGTATTCGTCCGATGGTTTCCGCCGAAATTATTTCCGATTGCATTATCACGGCTAAAAAATACGGCAGCGCAATTTCTTCCGTTCCTTGTTATGAACCCGTCATGCGCACTGAAGACGGACTCAAGACTTGCGATTTTTATCCGCGTGAAAAGTTGCGCCGCTCTCACACGCCGCACGGCTATCCGATTGGCAAAATCTGCGATCTTTATCGTCTGGCTGCCGAACGCGGCATAACCAACTCCACTTCTTCCAATACTTTGCTTTTCGAGTTGGGCGAACAAGTTTATTTCTCGGCAGGCTCCGAAAAAAATATCAAACTGACAACCGTTGAAGATATTGAAATTTTTAAAGCCTTACTCGTTGCCAAAAAGACCGAATGGCTGAAATAGGGAATAGGGATTAGGGAACAGGGATTAGGGAGTAGATTTTTCTGTTCCCTGTTCCCTCGCCCTAATCCCTAAAGAGGAATGAAAAAACATGTACATTAAGCATAAAATTTACGAGGAAGATATAAATTCTATTGTCAATGAAAATCTGTCGTGGGAAAAACTCGCGGGAAAAACTTTGCTCCTAACCGGCGCAACGGGACTTATCGGTACTTTGCTCGTCGATGTCCTTATGAAAAAAAATATCGGCTTGAAAATCTACGCGGCAGGTCGCAATGAAAAAATCGCTCAAGAAAGATTCGCCGATTACTTCAACGATAAAAATTTCGAGTTCATCAGGCTCAACGTCAACGAACCGATTGATAAAGATTTCCGCGCAGATTTTATAATCCATGCGGCGAGTAATTCACATAATTTTTTATTCGCTACCGACCCCGTCAATACGATTACCGCAAATATCTTGGGCGTGAATAATCTCTTGAAATTCGCCGTCAAGTCCAAAGCCGAACGAGTTATGTACTTGTCCAGCGGCGAAGTTTACGGCAAAAATCTTAACGACGAAGATATTTTCGACGAAAGTTATTGCGGCTACATTGATTGCAATACGATTCGCGCAGGTTACCCCGAAAGTAAGCGGGCGAGCGAGGCTCTTTGCCAAGCTTATATAAATCAATACGGTCTCGACGTTGTGATTGTTCGTCCGTGCAGGATTTACGGCGCGTCAATGCGCCTCGATGATTCAAAAGCCATGAGCGAATTCATTAAAAACGGCATACGCGGCGAAGATATTATCTTGAAAAGTCAAGGCTTGCCAAAATTTTCTTTTTGCTACGGCGCGGATTGCGTGAGCGGAATTCTTTACTGTCTGCTCAAAGGCAAATGCGGCGAGGCTTATAATATCTCCGATTCAAGTAAAATTCTTTCTCTGCGCGAAATCGCCGAATATATCAGTTCACTCGCCGGCAGAAAAGTCGTTATTGAACTTCCGAGCGAAATTCAGGCGAAAGGCTTTTCAAAATCACTTAATGCGATTCTCGATAATAAAAAACTGCGCGGACTCGGTTGGACGCCTAAAGATGATACTTATTCGGGCGTAAAAAAGACTATAGAAATTTTAAAAGATAAGTTGCAGGTGCTGTGAATGTTTGTTTATCGTAAGCCGACTTTTGCCGACGTTGATGAAATTCATGATTTGATAGCAGGTTACGCGGCGCAAGGCATTATGCTCCCAAAACCGCATAATGTCCTTTATGAAACGTTAAGAGAATTTATCGTGGCGGAAAATGAAGATAAAAAAATCGTCGGAGTCGGCGCATTGCATTTAACTTGGAATGAATTGGCGGAAGTTCGCTCAATGGCAGTTCACCCCGATTTTTCAAGAAAAGGTATCGGTTCGGCTATCGTTAAGAAACTTTTGGCGGAAGGGCAAGCCGTCGGCGTTAAAAAATTCTTCACGCTGACTTATCAACCCGAATTCTTTAAATCACTCGGCTTTGAAATGACAACCAAAGAGTCTTTGCCGCATAAAATTTGGAAAGAATGTATCGAATGCCCGAAATTCCCCAACTGCGACGAAATAGCCATGACGCTCGAATAAAAAAAAATTTTTTCCCGCTCTGTACATTTTTTGGCAGGGAGGGAATTTTTTTTGTGGAATTTTTATAGGGTGGCAAATATTTTTGGAAAGTTGGAGGTGAAAACATTGCTTGAAAAGCTGAGACGCGAAGTTTACGAGGCAAATATTCTGTTGCCGAAACTTTCACTGGTAAATTTTACGTGGGGAAATGTTTCCGGTATCGACAGAGAAAAAAATCTGTTCGTTATAAAACCTTCGGGAGTCGAATATGATAAACTTTCGCCCGAAAATATGGTTGTCGTCAATCTTTCCGGCGAAACAGTCGAGGGCGATTTGAATCCGTCAAGCGATACGCTTACTCATATGGTTCTTTATAACGAATTCCCGAATATCGGCGCAATCGTTCATGTTCATTCGGCATGGGCTACCGCATTTGCTCAAGCGGGCGTCGATATTGAGGCATTGGGTACCACTCATGCCGATATGTTTTATGGAGCCGTTCCCGTTTCCGACGCCTTGACTAAAGAGGAAATCGAATCCGATTACGAAGAAAATACAGGGAAAGTTATCGTCCGCACTTTCCGCGAAAGAAATATCGACCCCGACGCCGTCCCTTCCGTCCTTGTCAGACAACACGGTCCTTTTTCTTGGGCAAAGACGCCCCTTAAAGCCGTCGAAGTCGCCAAAACGCTGGAAATCATAGCGGAAATCAATTATCATGCTCTTCAACTGACGCGAGCAGATATTAAACTTCCACAGTATTTGCTCGATAAACACTATCTCAGAAAACACGGTAAAAATGCTTACTACGGGCAGAAAAAATAATTTTTGGGAGGAAATTTTTATGGCAGAAGAAAATATCACTACGGAAGAGGTAACCAAAGAAGTTACAAAGGACACTCCGAAAGAAATTGTAAAGGAGTCAAAGTGTATGAAAGAATTTAAAGGCAAAATCCACATCAAAGGTACCGGGCGCGCCGCGCAGGTTCCCGACCAAGTTGTTTTATCGCTGACTCTCACCGCGCAGAATAAAGAATACTCCGCCGCTATGAAAATCGGCAATCAGCAACTCGAAATGCTCCGCGAATCTATTTCCGACGCAGGTTTCAAAGCCGACGACCTTAAAACCGTCAATTTCAACGTTCGCGCCGTTTACGAGAATGAAGAGTATAAAGACGGCAAATCTACCCGCAATCGTCAAGTTTTCGTCGGCTTCGAGTGCCGTCACGACCTCAAATTGACTTTCGACCTCGATAATAAAAAGCTCAATAAAGCCGTTGATACCATCGCCGCGTGCTTGTCCAAGCCGAAAATCTCAATCGCATTTACTATTAAAGACATCGACGCTTTCAACGACGAAATTTTGAGATCCGCCGCCAAAGATGCCCGTCGTAAAGCTAAAACTCTCTGTTCAGCCTCAAAAGTCAAACTCGGCAGGCTCCTCGATATTAATTATTCGCTGAATGAACAAGACGTTTATTGCGAAGTCGCAAATTCTGTGACGGTACCCGAAAAAGCCGCCTTCAATTTCCGCCCCGAAGAAATAACGGCATCCGATACGGTAGAATTTTTGTGGGAGATTGACTGATGATAAAGTACATAAAATTTACTACCGGTGACGTTTCGGACGGCTACAGGACTGTTGAAGTCTCTATCGGAACAAAAAATGTTTCCTATAAAATTCTGCGCAACGGTTTACTCGACGTTGGCAAAAAGAAATCGCAAGCCGTTGAAGTCTCCGATGAATGTTTTAATGAATTCGACGACCTGAAAATTTTTTCATGGGAAAAGGATTACACTAACGGCTCGGACGGAAATCACTGGGAATTAATTTTCAAACACGGCAAGAAAAGTTATCGCGGACACGGTTCCGGCGATTATCCCGAAAATATGGAGCGATTTTTGGATTGGCTCGATAAATTGATTCCCGATATGGAATTCGTCAATCGTCGTCGCCTCGAAAAAGTGACTTTGAATTACTATCGCGAAGAAAATCTTATCGAAAAATTAACCTTAGATAATCGCGCAAAAACTCTGACGCTCGATAAAAAAATCTCTCAACACGTTTACAATTTCGGCGCAGATATTGCCAATATTTTCGACGCCGCGCAGATTTTCTTTGACAATCTCGAAATCCAAGCCGGCAACGATTCCGATTCGCCGAAAATAAATATCGAGCTCGTGCGTCATGACGGCTCGATTGAGGATATTAAAACGTCCTATAATGAAATTTGTTTGCCGGGCTTAACGAAGTTCATCGAAGTCCTTCAAAATAACGTTGATGATTTATCTGCAGAAATTTTTTCAGCCGGTATCGTCAACGTCGAAAATCCGCAGGGCAAATTCATTTTCTGCAAAGTCCAATTCAAAGACAGTTATAAATCTTACACTTACCGCGCCGAAGATGAAACGCTCGCCGTCGGTGATATTGTCGATGTGCCCGTCGGGAAAAATAATGACGTTGCACAGGCTAAAATCGTTGAAATCGGTTACTTCGACGAATCCGAAGCCCCTTTCCCCATAGACAGGATTAAATTGATTATCGGTAAGCATATAATCGACGACTGGGAGAATTATTGACTGATTTCGCCCATCTTTTGTAAAGCCGCCCTTGCAGCCTCTTGCTCGGCGGCTTTTTTACTTCTCCCGACTCCCTGTCCGAAAATTTCTCCGTCTATCAATGCCGCCGCCTCAAATGTCCGATTATGATCCGGACCGCTCGCGCTTAATTCAATGTAAGAAACTTTTTTCGGCGGTTGTTTCTGTATTATCTCCTGCAACTTACTTTTATAATCCTTCGGAATGCCAGTGATTTTGACGCGCTCAAATTCCGCTCCGAATTGCCGAAATACATAATCTCGCGCCACTTCCCAGCCGCAATCGAAATAAATCGCTCCGATTACCGCCTCCAATGCGTCTTCCAAATTTGAATCGCGCTCACGTCCCAAAAATAATTCGCTCGGTCCAAGCAATAATAATTCGCCAAGCCCTATTTCTTTCGCAAGCCGTGTAAGTGTCGATTGCCTGACTATCCCCGACCGCGTTTTTGTTAATTCGCCTTCCTTTAAATGGCTGAAGTGCTCAAAAAGATACGTCGCCGCCGCCAAGCCCAATACCGCGTCGCCTAAAAATTCCAATCGCTCATTGTACTTTATGCGCGGCTCAAATTCGTTCGCGTAGGATTTATGCGTCAATGCTACGTGCAAAGTTTCTATATGCGAAAACTTCACGCCGATTTTCTTTGCAAATCTCTCCAATTCCGCACGCCGTTTGTTGGTTAAAATATCTTCTACCCATTCTTCGCCTTCCGGTTCCTCAAAAATTTTTTCGTCTATCGTCAAAAATATTCGCCTCCATTTAATTATTTTCCGTTATCGGCTTGCCGTTAAGATATTTACTCTCCGATTCATCGGCAAAAACAAAAGTAATCTCCGCGTCCTTAGCGTCTTTAACTTTGATTGAGCCGGTGCCGATTTTAAACGTTACATTGCTTCCACTCATCATAACTTTACTGATTGAGCCGCTCGCCAAGAAAATTTTATCCTCGCCCGCAACATAATCGAAAATTAAATCATTGCCGTCGCCTTTCTCGTAATAAAAAACGTCTGCGCCGTCGCCGCCCCAAAGTGAATCATTGCCTTTGTTGCCGAACAGAGTATCATTGCCCGATTCGCCGTAAATTTTATCGTTATCTTGCTCGCCGAAGAGTCCGTCATTACCTTCGCCGCCAAAAAGGGTATCATTGCCTTTTCCGCCTATTAAAAGGTCTTCGCCCGAATAGCCGTAAAGTTTATCGTTGCCCGTTTCGCCAAATAATGAATCATCGCCCGCTCCGCCCCATAAAGAATCTTTACCTGCGCCGCCGCTGATTGTATCGTTGCCGATTCCGCCGAGAATCTTATTTGCCTTAGCGTTGCCGACAATTTCAGTTGAATCCGCGCAGGTCGTGGCGTCAATGATTTTAACTTTGCTGTTATAAATTTTCGGCTCAATTTTTTCCGTGTTACCCGATAAAACACTGACGGTTGTCATCGCCGTATTGTACTTGAGATAAGGATTAATCGGGTCAAGCACGTCCGGCAGTGCCGCAACCGAAATATCGACGCCGTTTTGAGCCATATAACTTATAAGATTGTCACGAGCCTTGATAAAGTTTGCAGTGGCTTTCTCAATGCTTGAGTAAGTGCTTCGCGACGAATTAATTTCCTTTTGCAGTTTGTTATAAAGCTTTGTTACCGTCCCATAATTTGTCATGGCATTGTTAAGGTAAGAATTTTTGGGCAGAGCGTTTTTGATTTTGTTTTTAACCAAGTTTTTAATTGAAGTCTTGTTTATGCCGAGAATTTCTTTAAGCTCGCTTGAGGAAACATTGGAATAAGCCGCCTGCAATAAATCGGGAGCATTCGTTTTTAAAACATTGAAACATGCGCCCAAAACCGCATCGGATAATGTTTTCTCGATATTCCACAGTGACGCAAAGTATTTAAACAGAGCCGTCTTGCCGAAGAATTCGTTATCCCAATTCAAAAAGCTCGCCTTACTGCCCTTAGTAATCAAAGCTACGCTGTCGACACCGACTTTGCTTAACGGAAAAGAAATTTTATAAGATGAGCCGTCAACCTCGACTTTTCTGCTGTCTACGGGGCGCGTGAGCGTGTCTATAACGTCATTAATCTTTTCCGTCCACGTTTTACCGCTTGCAATTAATTTGTCGAATACCTCTCCCGAATCTTTTTCTTTAAGCGCGTCATAATATGCCGTCATAACCTCGCGATAAACTTCGTCGGGAATATCATCTAAAGTTCCGACAGGTTTCTTGCAAGAATCTTTAAAATTGGCAAGCTCGTCCTTATCCGAACTTATTAAGCTGATTCCTTCGCTGACTTTTTCGCCGATTACGTTTCCTATTGCGTTCATACTCTCTGTAGCCATTTGCAATAACAAATCATTTGTCGTCATAGCGAATCCCTCCTTTTGAAAGCATTATATAAAACAAAAAAGAGTTTCACAAGCTTAATCGCGGCTTACGAAACTCTTTTAATTAACTTTTAATCAAGGCAGGGTGGCTACGTTATCCAGAGGCCAAAAAATAATCGCGGCTTTTCCCTTTACCAATTCGACGGGCACAAATCCGACATCTGGGAATCTCGAATCAAGAGAATTTCTCCGATTGTCGCCGCATACAAATAAAGTTCCTTCCGGCACTGTCTGTTTCGGATATTCCGTGCGGGTTTTCTCCGAAATATAATCCTCATTTACCAGCGCATCATTAACAAAAACATGTCCGTCCGTAATTTCGATAGTATCTCCGCCAACCGCTATAACTCTTTTAACAAAATCGCGGCTGTGATCTCTCGGATAGCGGAATATTATCACTTCGCCCTTCAACGGGGCGCGTACATGGTAAATAAATTTGTTTACAACCAATCGTTCGCCGTCTTGCAGTGTCGGTTGCATACTCGGCCCGTCCACTATGTACAATTCAACAATGAAATATCGAATCAACGCCGCTACAATTACTGCAGACGTGATTGATACTATCCAACTTCTCACTTCTTCGCTTATGATTGAATTCATTAGAATCTCTCCGTTAATCTTTGTTTTTAATCGTTTGACAATTTTATTCTGCCCGTTAAAAAATTTTCCTGCCACTATTTTATCAGTCCGCGCAGTTTTGCCATATTAAACAGGTCGACGCCATAAACTTCAACTTCAAAATCAGATGCTCGATAAATATTTTCTTCGACATTTTGCGGACACAGTAAATAAATTTTCTTCGCGCCGTATCGTTTGGCATAAGCGAACATTTGATACATATCGCCTTCAGTCGGCTCAAATTTCCATTTCGTGTCCATGATAATTTTCTCATTGCCGCGCTCAAGCAAAATATCGGGCTTGAGTATGTAATCTTGCGGCTCGCAAAATAAAAATTTTTCTCTGACCTGCGTTCGTACAGTGAATCGGTCGGAGAAATATTTTTTTATATGTTCGGCGACGTAAGCCTCGAAAAGTTTATTCATATCGAACAGCAACGCCATTGTCCGCGATTTTCCTGCAAACGGTGTAAAACTTTCGCCGCGCAGAAATATTTTCGTCCACTCCATGACGGTTCGATAACTGCTGTTGATTCTGTCGATTGAGACTGCCGCAAAATCTTTCGCGAAATTTATTGACTGCGTTATCGAATCAAAATCGTTGAGCAAATGTCTTGCCAAACGAAAATTTTCTCGTGTCGTGTGCAGAATTTTTATCAGCGTCGCCTTAGTTAATCTGTGTTCCGGGCGGTCAAGGCTGTATTCGTCATACGCTACGAAAAATTTTTCTTTGTGCGCGAAGTTTCGCCTTAGATTTTCCTTGATTAACAACTTGCCCTTTAAGACGTTCAAATTTTCCTCGTGCACGACGTACGATGACTTCAATCCGCTCTTAACCAAATCTTGAACCATTTCCAGATATATGCTGATAAAAATTTCATAGAGATTAAGCCGCGCAGTATCCAAATCGGCATCGCGAAATTTTTTGAACTTAAAATCTTTAAGCGTGCAAATCATTTCAACGACAAGTCTGCGCAGTTTAATTTCGTCGCCGCCTTCGTAAATTTTCGGAAGAATCTCCAACTGAAAGCCACTCGGCAACTGAATAACTCCGACATAATTTTTAGCTTGAACGAATTGCCAACCCAAACTCAGAAATTCGCTTGCTTGAGCAAATTTTATCAGCTCGTCGAAGTTCGGGCAGTTATCGGCGAAAATTTTTTCATACTCGCGGACAATCATAATTTGTAACCTTCGGGAAGCACTTCATTAATTCGCGTGTCGTCCTCGAAAAAATATTCGCGCAGGAGCGGAATGATTTTGTTGCTAAAAACTTTTTCCACATCTGCGCGGCT
>JAFZIQ010000015.1 GCA_017554285.1 Selenomonadaceae bacterium | reverse complement strand
CCGCTATGACGGACATTTAAACGACAGAATCCGTTATGGCGGATTTTTTGTGCCCTTTTTGCCCGCTCAACGCCACAATTCCTAATAAACCGCGCCAACACGCCATTTATATACTTTTAATCGTCCACTATGGCGGATTCGTTTTTCAAGCCTCAAAATCGCCCCTCAAAACAATAAAATCTCTCCGAATTTGCTTCCAAACCGCTTTGAACAAAAAAAATCGCCCCGACAAGCCGTCAGGGCTTTTTTCATGCTTTCAGGCAGTATCCTTCGCCCTTCACATATATTATTTTAATCGATTCGTCGCTCTCGCGCAGTTTCCGACGGATATTGCTAATGTGCATCGCTAATACACTGCTCAACACTTCCAATTCCGAGTTCAATAAGATTTTTTCGTAAATTTCCTCCCGCTTTATCGGCTCATTCAGTTTATCCGCCAATACCATAAATATTTCGTTCTCTATCGGCGTAAACTCAGTTACTTTACCCTCTATCTTGATTTTCCGCGTCCTAGGATAATATATCAGCCCTCCTATTCGCATTCCATACTCCGAACCGCTTATTTCTACTTTTTTATTACACTCAAAGATTTTATCAACCTCATTCATGTTCACTACAAAACAATTCACTACCACACAACCATTTTGACTGAAAAAATTGCCCCATTCCATTACTTCTAACTCTTCAGCCAATTTCGGCGACCTCAAATGATATTTTATGTAATATGTGCTCCGATATTTGCGCTCATCATCAATTTCATTCCCATTTACATTATAATAGTAGTGCCGTGATAAATATTTCATGTAACATGCCTTATCCGACCCTGATATGTGCGTAAGCGACGAATTCGACGCCTCATCCATAAATTCATCGATTGTTTTGTACCCTAAAAGCTTTATGTACTTCATATTCACCAGTCTATACGGAAATTCGCCTTTGTAATAAAAACTTTTCTCCGCTACCGCTTCAGAATTCATCAGCTCCAGCAAATTATCATTGTACGTTTCAATTTCACTCGGTATACTAATCGGCTCATTGAAAATTACCGAATTAATAAACTGATTTTCCTTCGGACGGCGATTTACATGAAAATGCGGGCAGATTAGCCTTTCCATAACCCGTTTGAAGTAAAAATAATAATCCATGTCGCAAATATTCTGCGTCAGCGCGTCGATTGACTTAAGTTGGACTAAAATTTGGCAACTGTCCTCCGATTCACTTAAGACCGAATAATTTTCATCTATAATCTCGTAACTGTCTATGTATTGAAGGAAACTTTCCGCATATTCGCGATATTTCTCCCTTGAATTGAAAACCGCATCTTTCGTAACGCCTTTAAATGTAAAATCCTCCGCGCTCAAGTGCTTTAACACGCCGTTTATATCTTTGTCGTCAAAATAAGCATGAATCATCTCGCGAGCCGTCTTCAACGCTTTGTCCAGATAGTATTTCTCCATATGCTTCACTCCAATACTAATCTCTTTTAGATTATACGTCATTCAGCGCGGTTTGTTACACGTTAAAGAAAAATTTATCGCACAAAGCGAATCATATATGTTATAATCGGCAACACTGACTATAGGAGGTTATTTTATGGAAAGAAGTTTTACAATCCCGATTTCAAGGCGCGATTTGCTTAAGCTGGCAGGAGTTACCGCAGTCGGAGCCGTTTTGAGCGGTAAACATGAAGTCGAGGCGGCTGAAAAAATTTCCGGCGACACAATCAGCTATAACGGCAAAAAAATTCCCGTGCTGTATTCGGTTGACGTGTGCATATGCGGCGGCGGCCCTTCAGGTACTGCGGCGGCTGTTAATTCTGCTAAAAACGGCGCGAAGACTCTTTTAATCGAACGCGGCATTGCTTTAGGCGGTTTAGGAGTGTTGGGTTGCGTTTATCCGTTTATGGACACTCACGCGCCCGATTCCGATACTCCTTATCTTGTCGAACTTAAAAATCGTCTGCGCGGCAAGGGAATTGAGCCTTTCGACGGCGTTACGCAACAGACTTGGCATAATCCCGAAATTTTAGCTGAAATCCATGATGAAATGTGCGAAGAAAGCGGCGCGGATATTCTTTATCAAACGGTCGTAGTAGATTCTATTACTTCGGGCGGGAAAATTTCTGCGGTTATCGTTCAAACTATAGCGGGTTTAGCGGCGATTAAGTCAAAAATCTTTATCGATGCAACCGGCGACGCCTATTTATCGCGAATTTCGGGCGTAGACTACGAGCGCGGCTACGAAAAGACCGGAAATAATCAGCCGCTGAGTTTTCGCTTTGAAATGGGCGGTATCGACACCGAAAAACTTTATAAACACGTCGCGATTGAGTTGCAAGAGGATTGGTGCAAGTCGAAGTTGCCGTATTTTGAAATAGCGGAGGCAATGCACAGGAAACAACGCTATAAATTGGAAGAATTAATGGCACGCGGCGTAGAGACGGGCGAAATTACGCAGGAAGAAGCCGAATATATGCAAGGTTATACTATTATCGGCAAAAATGGCGTTATGAGCATGAATTGTCCCGAAATTCCCGTTAAATTCAAGTCGACAGACCCGATTTCTTACAGCAAGGCGGTTAGTTTCGGCAGAAAGATGATGAGGAATATCGCACGTTATCTGATTAAGCATTTGCCGGGCTTTGAGAATGCGTTTATCAGTCGTGAAGCAGTAATGCTCGGAGCGCGTGAATCATGGCGGATTAAGGGTAAATATTACCTTGTCGAAGACGATTACCATGATCAAAGCCGATTTAAAGACGCGGTATGTCGAACAGCATGGTTTATCGACGCGCACGGCGAAAAAATTTCGGAAAAACTCCCTAAGGGCGGATTTTATGAAATTCCGTATCGTTCGCTTATCACGGATAAAATTTCTAACTTAATAGTGGTCGGCAGGTGCATTAGCGCGAGTTTTATTCTGCAAGCGTCGATGAGAATTCAACCAACGTGCATAAGTAT
>JAFZIQ010000159.1 GCA_017554285.1 Selenomonadaceae bacterium | reverse complement strand
CCCCTGAACATCCAATTCTTGTAGACAAGTTCCTTGAAGATGCAGGGGAGCTTGATGTAGACCTTTTATGTGACGGTGAAGATGTATTCATTGCAGGTATTATGATAAGGGCGGCTTTGTAAATGCACTGGACGGACTTGCAAGAATCACTGACGATAAAGTTTCTTTGACGCCCGGAATTTTTGCGTCATTTTTCGGAACAGACCCGCTGAATTTATTGTTCGTCGTGATTTTAACTTCGCTGGGCACGTGGGGTTTGCCGCAGATGGTTCAAAAATTCTACGCCATTAAAAATGAACAGGCAATTCAAAAAGGAACTGTCATTTCAACCTTATTTGCCTTCGTAGTGGCGGGCGGCTGCTATTTCTTGGGCGGATTCGGCAGATTATTTTCCGACCAAATAGATATTGCGGCGAACGGCTATGATTCGATTGTCCCGACGATGTTAAGCGGTTTATCGGAGGGCATGATTGCGCTGGTTGTGATTTTAGTTTTATCGGCGTCAATGTCAACATTATCTTCATTGGTTATCGTTTCGGCGTCGACGTTGACTCTCGACTTAATCAGAGATAACTTCGCAAAAGATATGAAGGAGTCGCAACAAGTTTTATTGATAAGAGCTTTGGTCGTGGTGTTTATTGCGATTTCGGCTGTGCTCGCGCTCGTTCAATATAAAAGCTCGGTAACATTTATTGCGCAGTTAATGGGCGTTTCATGGGGCGCTATGGCAGGAGCATTCCTCGCACCGTTTATGTATTCGCTTTACTCCAAAAAAGTTTCAACGGCGTCCTGCTGGGTTTGTTTCTTATTTTGCAGTGTCTTGATGTCGGCGAATATGATAGTCCGTCCGATATTCCCCGCAATTTTGCAGTCGCCGATTAATGCGGGTGCGTTTGCAATGTTGGCGGGATTGGTGATTGTGCCGATAATCAGCGCGATTACTCCTGCGCCCGATAAAAAGTTGGTTGATGAAGCCTTTAAATGTTATGACGAAAAAATTCTTGTGCCGCTTAGTACTTCACTCAACAGCGAGAAATAATTTCTATTTGAAATAAAAAAAGCCTCGAAATTGATTCGGGGCGATTTTTTTGCTAAAATACGCGAAAGGTGATTTTATGAAACTCAGCAACCAAAATATAGCGGAAGCGATGGAGTCTGTCGAAAAATTTTTTGACTCTTTAAACGTAGCCAGACAAGATAAGCTTAAAATCTGCATTTTGTTGGAGGATTCATTACTTCGGTATCAAGAGAAGTTTGGTGAAGGGCATGAATTTAAATTCGTAATAAGAAAATGGTTGGGGACGCCGCGAATTGTCGTAAAAGTCAAAGGAGAGCCGTACAATCCGATTGAATATGACGGCGAAGAAGAAATTTTTTCGGAAAGTATCTTCAGCAATCTCTTGAATTATGAAAATGCGCGCTTAATTTATCGCTATGAATACGGTTTCAATGAAATAATCGCGTTTTCGGCGCGTGAAGTTAAGAAATTTAAGATTATCGGCGGCTCAAGCACAGTTGCAATCCTGTTTGCGATTGTTTTTGCCATGATTTTCGGAAATTTTTCGTCTGAAACGCAAAACTTAATCGTAACTGTCATCACACCGATTTTGAGTACGTTGATTGGAATAATTATCGCGGTAAATACCCCGTTTATTTTCGTTTCAGTGGTCGCGAGTATATGCGCAATGGAAAATATGGTTACCCTGAACACAATCGGAACAACGGTTTTGCTTCGATTTATCAAGATTTTGCTTTTTATTATCGTCGTGACGATTTTTGTAAGCGAAATGTTTTTTCCGATAGTCGATTTCAGCTTCAACGGGCAAATTTCAACGGCAAACTCGGATGAAGCAAATAAAATTTTCAATTTAATACTGTCAATCATACCTCAAAATATAGTTGATCCGTTTTTGAAGGGAAATATATTGCAAATTGTAGTTTTGGCGTTGTTAATGGGCGTTTGTGTGACGATTTTAGGCGACCGCGTTACTGATTTTAAAAAAATTGTCGTCGATAGCAAGCAAATCGTCTTTAAAATGGTCTCTATAGTCTTAAAATTGATTCCGGCGGTAATTTTTTTGAGCATATTAAAAACTTTGCTGGTTTATTCGTTAGATGAATTCTATGCTCTGTGGAAAATTCTTGCGGCGAGTTACATTTCATTCATAATCGTTCCTGCGGCAATGCTTTTGCGAATTTCGATTAAACACGGCGTAAAAATCTCGGATTTTATGCGAAAAATTTATCCGGCATGCCTGATTACGTTCACAACCGGCAGCGGAAGTGCATCCATGCCAAAAAATCTTGAAATTTGCAAGCAAGAACTGCATATCAATGAAAATTTATGTGATTTTTATATAATGTTGTCGCACGCGCTCTGTCCAACGACTATGACAATCTCGATAATCATCTCTGCATTCTTTGCGGCGGAATTTTCGGGCATGACGATGACAATTTCACAGTTAATAATCATTGCGTTCCTTTCAGTGCAGTTTGCAATCTCGACCGTTAAGGAAAACGGCGGAATAATCGCGACGATTACGCTTTTGTTGACGCAATTTAGCTTTTCAATGGACTCAATCGGTCTTTTGATGGCGGCGAGCATATTTACAGTAAATATTTCGGGTGCAATCGGCATAATAATTCGTGATTGTGACCTGTATGACTTATCGAAAACGATATAATTACTAAAAAAGCCCTTCGACACTTATCGAAGGGCTTTTTTTTACTGTAAAGTCGCAAAAATCCTGTCGCCCGCGTCGCCGAGTCCGGGCACTATGTAGCAATTTTCGTTCAAGCCCTCGTCAATCGCCGCCGTATAAATCGGAATATCGGGGTGGTCGGCAGTAAGTTTTTCAATGCCTCGCGGCGCAGAGACGATACACAGAAAATAAATTTTTTTCGCTCCCTTACTCTTTAGGAGTTGCAGAGCGGCTGAGGCACTTCCTCCCGTAGCCAACATCGGGTCGACGACGATTAAAATTTTTTCGGCGAAATCGGGCGGCATTTTGAAGAAATATTCCACAGGCTCGAAAGTTTTTTCATCGCGATACAAACCGACATGTCCGATTGACGCATTGGGCAAAATTTTCAATGCGCCGCCCGCCATAGCCAAACCTGCGCGGAGAATCGGCACTACGACGAAATTATTTTCGTTCAAAACTTCGACGTTGCAACTTTTTATCGGCGTTTCAATTTCAATAGTCTGCGTTTCAAAATTTTTGGCTACTTCGTAAGTCAAAAGCATAGAAATATCTTCGACGAGTTCGCGAAAATCTTTAGACGCAGTATTTTTATTCCGCAACTGCGCGAGTTTGTGCCGGATAATCGGATTTTTAATTTCGTGAATCATTTTTAAACCTCCTCAAAATTTATGCCTGCCGCTTGAGCCAATTTTCTGAGTCTGTAAACGGGCAATCCGACGACATTTGACCAATCGCCGTGAATTTTTTCGATAAACTTGGTCGCGCCGCCCTGCAAAGCATATGAACCCGACTTATCAAGCGGCTCGCCCGTCGTCACGTATTTTTTTATTTCTTCAGCCGTCATTTCGCCGAAATAAACTTCCGTGACTTCATAATCGGTAAAAATTTTGCCGCCCGCGCAGATTGCCAAGCCCGTAATGACTTCATGCTTTTTGCCCGAAAGTCGAGCCAACATTTCTTCCGCGCCCTTGACTCCGTCGGGTTTACCAAAGATTTCTCCGTTCAAAACGACGATTGTATCCGCGCCGATAACGATTGCATCGGGATTTTTCGCGGCTACCGATTGCGCTTTGATTTTTGCATTTTCCACAGCCAAAATTTTCGGACTGTCGGCTTGCTGAACTTCGGGCGCGTCGCTCGATTGAATTTTGAAAATCGGACAAAGTTTTTTAAGCAATTCATGACGACGCGGCGAACTTGAGGCTAAAATAATCATCAAATCAACTCCAAGAAAGCTTTTTGCAAAGATTTTAATCGAACCAATCATTGGGAATAATAAAATGCGTCAACATTCGCCTGTAATTCGCGATAAATCTTTTATGATGCGGCTCCAATTTTAATCTGCCGCTTTCGACGGCGTTATTGAGAATGTCGCCGTTGGACGAATCGCGCTTAGAATTTTGAATGGTATCCATAATGGCATCGGAAAATGTGGTGCCGGAAATTTCGCTGATATAAAGGAAACACGGGTAGGAATAAGGGAAATATTTATCGGATAAGAGGCTGTCGAAAATTTTTTTAATCATATTGAGGAGTTCTTGGCGGCGAAAAGTTTCGTTCAGCGTAATTTCTTTCTTGGTCAGCTCGATTGTGAGGAAAACTTTATCATTATCGAACTGCGCGGAGATTTTAAAGACAATAATTCTTTCGTCGTAAGTATCGGTAAAGGATTCGGAACAATTTCGCCCGTTTTGAAGGTTGAGATAGAAATTAACGAGTTTAGGGAAGGGGTCGCTTAAATTTTCATCGAAAATGAATTCATAAACGCTGAAACCTTCCTTGATTTTTAAAATAACAAAGCCGCATTCGACTCCGCCGTACTCAATTTTTAGTTTTTCACCGAACACGATTTAACCCTCCGCCTTGAAATTATAAACGGGCTTTAAAACCTCAATAATATCTGCAGTGTCGCCGATAACGTCAACAATATCATCAAGCGACTTATAAGCTTGCGGCGATTCGTCAAGAGTTGCCTCGCTGACAGAAGTTGTATAGATACCTGCCATTGATTCTTTGTAATCGTCCATATTCAGGCGAATTTTGGCGTCACCGCGAGACATAAGACGCCCCGCGCCGTGCGGAGCCGAAAAATTCCAATCGGGATTGCCTTTTCCGACTGCCAAAACAGAGCCGTCGCGCATATTTATGGGGATAAGAACTTTTTCGTCTTTATGGGCGGCAATCGCGCCCTTACGAATGATTAAATCGGCGGTATCAATGTAATTATGGATAGTATGAAATGCCTCGCCGCCGTTCAGTCCCGATTTTCCGAGCAAAATTTTGGCAATAAGTTCGCGATTACGCTTGGCGAAATTTTGACAGATTTCCATATCGTGAAGGTATTGATGAAAATATTTTCCGAAGACAAAACATAAATCATCGGGGATTTCGGACTTTTTAGCTTTAAAATCCCTTTTAAGTTCAGCGAGCTTGGATTTAATCTCGTTTTTCCTGCCGAGCGACTTATAAACGGCGATAATCTCTTCTTTTTGCTTAAAAAATATATCCTTACCGTGAGCAAGGTCAATGGCGAGGCGTTGATAAATTTCTGCGACTTGCTTGCCCAAATTTCTGCTTCCCGTGTGAATGACAAGATAAAAATTTCCGTCCGAATCTTTATCAATCTCGATAAAATGATTTCCGCCGCCGAGAGTTCCCAAACTTTTTTCAATACGGCGTGTCTCTTTAAGTTCGCGGTAACAAAAAAGTTCCTGCAAGTCGAATTTTTCTTGCCTAAAGTCCCAAACGTCTCTGCGCGAGGGAATATAATGCGCCGCCTCGTCGATTTTCTCAAAGTCAAGGGAGTTATCGGCGAGTTTAACGGTATACATGCCGCAACCGATGTCGACGCCGACAATATTCGGGACGGCTTTATCGGTAACGGTCATGGTAGTGCCGATAGTGCAACCTTTACCGGCGTGCACGTCGGGCATAATGCGGATTTTGCTGTCCTTATTGAATTCGTAGTTGCACATGCGGCGAATTTGTTCGCGAGCAGCGTCCTCGATAACTTTTGCGAAAGAAATCGCCGTATTGAACTTGCCCCTGATTTCTTCCATAGTAATTCTCCTTTCAAAAAGTTTAACGTGCAGCCGCGTTGACAAAAATAATAAAGGAGCCTGCCGATTTTGGCAAGCTTTCAAAAAATTTTTTGGCGCGAATAATATTGTATTCATGGGCGGGAAATCTTGCAATCCCTAACTTTTATGTTATAATGCGCAACGTCATTGAAAACAGTTATTCACAGGAGGAAATTATTCATGAAAATAGGAATAGTCGGTTACGGCAATCTCGGACGCGGCGTAGAATGCGCCGTTAAAGAAAATCCCGATATGGAACTCGTGGCGGTCTTTACTCGTCGTGACCCGTCGAAAGTTAAAATACAGCTTCCGAATGTGCCCGTCGTTCACGTTGATGAGGCTAAAAATTGGGTCGGCAAAATCGACGTTATGATTCTTTGCGGCGGCAGTGCTACCGATTTGCCGAAACAGACTCCCGAATTCGCCAAGATGTTCAATGTAATAGACAGCTTTGATACTCACGCCAAAATCCCCGAACACTTTGCAAACGTCGACGCGGCGGCTAAGGCTAACGGTCATGTTGCAATTATTTCCGTCGGCTGGGATCCCGGTATGTTCTCGCTGATTCGCGCTTATGCAAATGCAATTCTCCCCGACGGCAAAGATTATACTTTCTGGGGCAAAGGCGTAAGTCAAGGTCACTCCGACGCAATCCGTCGCGTGAAAGGCGTCAAAAACGCCAAACAATACACCGTTCCGATTGATGCCGCGCTCGACGCTGTTCGCAGCGGACAAAATCCCGAACTCACCACTCGTCAGAAACATTTGCGCGAATGCTACGTTGTCCTTGAGGAAGGCGCAGACGCCGCCGAAGTCGAAAATGCTATTAAGACCATGCCTAACTACTTCGCGGATTATGATACAATCGTCAACTTCATCAGTGAAGAAGAACTCCTTACCAAACATGCGGGACTTGCTCACGGCGGCTTTGTAATTCGTTCGGGCAAAACCGGTATGCAAAAAGAAAATAATCACATCATCGAATTCAATCTTAAGCTCGATTCAAATCCCGAATTCACAACCAGCGTTTTAGTCGCTTATGCCCGCGCCGCTTATCGCCTCAATCAAGAAGGCAATAACGGTTGCAAGACGGTCTTCGACATTGCGCCTGCTTATCTTGCCGCGCAAGACGGCGCAGAACTCCGCGCTCACCTTCTCTAAAACGAAAATGTTATCTGCAGTTAAATAGAATATGCCGCTGAATCTCCCGTTTATCGGAGACAAGGCGGCATTATTGCTTTTCGGGGAAAAATTTTTTATAATCCTCTTGATAATTTCTTTGACGGAAAGGAGACGCGCATTTTTAATGAATCTCGAACCACCGCAACCGCCGACGGCTCCCGCGCCCGCAATTCGTCCGACGCCACCGACTCCGCCGCGTATTGAAAAAGCACCTTTCATTGGAAAGGATTCAGGTGTCAGGGATAAGGATTCAGGTGACGTTTATGAAAATATGGCAAGAGATGCCGTCGCACACGGGTCGGGAGCTTTGACTAAACGAACCGTCGACAGAGGCGATAAAGAAAATCCGCCGCCAAATCAAACCGTAACCGTCATTCCGCCCGATGCTCCGTTAATCGAAAATACTCAATCCGATTACGATAAAGGGCAAGACGTTTTAAGAGAATTTCGGGAAATGGACGCCCGCGAATCTCAATCTTCAAAAAATTTTTCTTACGAAACCGAGCCGCAACAAACTCCCATTCCGAAAATAAATCATAACGAAGAACACGGCGGAGCTTTTTGGATATTCACGATACTTTTTGTGGCGGTTGCAACTTTTTTTATCGCCAAAAAATTTCTGTTCACAGATAAACCCGCGCTCACCAAGTCGCAACTTTTTGAAGATGATAAAGTAAAAGCGACGACCGACAAAAAATCTGTCGAGCCGCCGCCTAAGCCTGTCGATAAACCCGTTATAAAATCTGCGCGGTTGCCAAATAAAAAGGACGACAAGCCAAAGCATTTTGAAGTTCGCGTTTAGATTGTCTAACCGATAATAGACTTAATTCTCTTCTCAAGTTCTTTCTCGAAATTGTTCGGATTGCGCGTTTGAATAAGGATAACGCCGGGACCTCTGAAACGGCAAACAACTCCTTCGCCCGAAGTGAGACTTGAAATCCAGCCGTTGGAGGCTCTTTCTATTTCATAATTCATATAATCGGGCCAAGCGACCAAGTGCCCGTTATCAATGATAACTTCTTCGCCCTGTTCAAGATTTATCGGGTGAATCACGCCGTAGCTCGAAACAAATACCGTGCCGCTTCCTCTGGCATTCAATACAAAAAATCCTTCGCCGCTCAAAAAACCTTGAAAAAGATTCTGCGTTTTAGTATCAATCTGAATGCCTTGAGTACTCGCCAAAAAGCCGTCCTTTTGAATCGTGAGACCGTAGGAGCCGTCAAGTTCAACGTCCAAAATGCCGCCGATTTGCGAATGACCGAATAAAACTTTGCCCGCGCCGCGACGTGCAATTAATTCTTGGAAAAATAAACTCTCGCCCGAAAGAAATTTCCTTGCCAAGCCGCGCAGAAGTCCGCCGTCCATTTTGCCTTCAACGTCAATCGTCGGCGACATTGCAATCATCGCATCGGATTCGGCTTTGATACTCTCGCCGCGCTCCAAATAGCATTCGACAACGGGAAACGCTTCCGGATATAAAATTTCATACTTCAAATAAATCACCTCAAAAAATTTTTCCGCTTATTGTAGCACATTATTTGAAAGAAAAATATGTTTGCCTCATTTGCTCGCGAGTTTTTGGCGCGTCCCAAAGTTCGCCGATTGAATCTTTCCGCATTGCCGCCGCCAAATGACTGAATAAATCAGGGAAATCTTTTTCAAGGTTGACGATAAGATTTTTAATCCGCTGACGATTGGTATTGCCGTCAAAAGGACAGGGCGATTTCAAAACTTCAAAGCCGCATTTCTTGGCAAATTTTTCAACTTCGCGCTCGCGAACATAAATCAGCGGACGAATCACCGTTATATTCGTTCGGTCAAGGAAAGTTTTTGGCTGAAAAGTGTTTAATTGCCCCGTTGATAATAAACTCATAAAAAAAGTTTCTACAGCGTCGTCGAGATGATGAGCGTAGGCAACTTTATTCGCGCCGATTTCATTTGCCCGACGATTCATCAAGGCACGGCGAAAATAGGCGCAAGTATAACACGGACTTTTATTATTTTGCTCACGAATCAAGCCTGCAATGTCAAGCTCGCGGACTTCGTGCTCAATGCCAAGTTCGTTGCAGAATTTTGTTACGGAAGAAATTTTTTCTCGGAAGTCGTCGCTGAAATTCGGATTGACAGTCAGCGCGGCTAAAGAGAAATTTTTTTTCGTGCGTCGACGCAGAATTTCAAGCGCGTAAGTCAAAAGCAAACTGTCCTTGCCGCCCGAAATGCCGATTAAAATTTTATCGCCGTCGTCAATCAGCTCGAATTCAACGACTGCGCGGAATATTTTGCTGAATATCACTTGCGGCAGATTAATATCAGTCATGATTTCCTCCAAGAAAATTTTTTACACAGCTAATCATATTAACCTCGTCATTTCTCAATATCCGCCGCCTCAAATATTTCCGCAATCGTTACTCTGTCCGTAAGTTTTTTATCGTTCAAATACATTAACAAGATTATTACCGTGTTAAGTGCGTCGATGTCCGCATATCCTTGCGAAAAAAAACCGTCATAAAAGCCGTCGTGATGAGCCTCCGACAGCCTTTCTTGATTTATTTTCTTCAACTGCTCCATTATTTCCCTTGCCGTCATTTCTTTAACTCCATTTCAAAACTTTTTGGTTCGTGATACAATACATATTCATTTAATCAAATAATAACGGAGGCTTACTCAAAATGCAAGATAAATCCGCAGAGGCAAAGAAAATTAAAGAGGCTGAACAGGCTTTTGACCGACGAAGAAGAACTTTCGGATTAATTTTCGCGCCAATACTCGCGATTGCCGTAATGTTGACGCCGATTGACGCGCTGACTTTGGAGGCACATAAACTTTTGGCAATAATGGTACTGGTCGCGCTGTGGTGGATTACCGAGCCGGTTCCGATACCCGTTACGTCGTTGCTGGGTCCGACTTTAGCCGTAATTACGGGCGCAATTCCCGTTTCCGCCGCTTTTTCCGCTTTTGCTAACCCGATGATTTTTTTATTTATGGGCGGATTCATTTTGGCAAAGGCAATGATGACGCACGGGCTGGATAAGCGTTTCGCCTATTGGTTACTGTCCAGAGATTGGGTCGGCTCAAATCCGCGCAGAATTTTTTTGGCTATCGGGCTTGCAACCGCGCTTTGCTCCGGTTGGGTAAGCAATACTGCTACCGCCGCCATGATGTTTCCGATTTGTTTGGGGCTTTTGAACTCGATTAAAGAGATGATGGCGGCGAATGGTCGCAAAATCGATTTGCATGAATATAAATATGCTACTGGTTTAATGCTTATGACGGCTTATTCCGCGTCTATCGGCGGCGTTTTAACTCCCATAGGTACGCCGCCAAATTTAATCATGCTCGGTTTCCTCGATTCTATGCAAAATATTCACGTCTCCTTTTTTGAGTGGATGATTTGGGGCTTTATCGCCATGATTTGCTATTTCATAATTGCCTATATCGTCTTGTCTAAGATGTTCCCGCCCGATGTTGATAAAATTGACGGCGCGGAAGAATTTATCAAGGCGCGAATTGCCGAACTCGGAAATTGGACACGCGCTCAAAAAAATACGCTGATTGCGTTCAGCGTAGCCGTTTTACTCTGGATTATTCCGGGATTTTTGAATATTTTTCTGGGAGCCGCAAGTACGACTTTAAAAATGTACAATCACCTTTTCCCCGAAGCGATAGCGGCTATGGCGGGCGCGTTATTACTGTTCCTTTTGCCCGTGAATTTTTCCAGACGCGAATTTACAATCACTTGGAAAGAAGCGTCGGCGGGTATCGAGTGGGGCACACTGATTTTATTCGGCGGCGGACTCGCTATGGGCGGCATGATGTATAAAACGGGCTTGTCGCAATGGATTGGTGATTTAATTGTCAGTGCAATGGGCGGCGCGGTCTCTCAAGTCGTTTTGGTTGCGGTGTTCTCGGTATTGGCTTTGCTTTTATCCGAATTGACAAGTCACACTGCCGCAACGAATATGATTGGACCTCTCGCGATTACGATTGCCGTTTCTGCGGGTTTAAGTCCGATTCCTGTTTCGGTCGGTATTGCGCTTAGTGCGTCGTTAGGCTTTATGTTGCCGGTTTCAACGCCGCCAAATGCCATTGTCTACGCCAGCGGCTACGTTCCGATTACCAAAATGATTAAGACGGGTGTTTACATTGATTTTATCGGAATCGCACTTGTTACCATTCCTTTGGCTGTTTTCCTCGTTGATTTAATCGTCGGCTAAATCTTTGCAACGCCATTTTCTCAACTTGCAAATTCTTATAGTTTGGATTTTGATGTTTGGCGCGGCTTGTGTTACGATAAAGAAAAATTTATCGCACAAAGTGAATTAATTATGTTATAATCGGCAACATTACAATGTAGGAGGTCAAATCATGAATAAGAAAGTTTTGGTGGCTATCGCGGCAGGGTTAATTACTTTCAGCACTTTTGGCGGAGTTAATGCCGCAACTCGCGATGAAATTGCCGCTATCCGCGTTCAAACCGCATCCGATTTCCAATATTGGAACGCCGATTCGCCGACAAAGCAAAAAATCATTGAGTTTGTTGAAGATGTCACCAATCCTTACAGCGCGAATTACATTCCGCCCGAAGACAGAATTGCAACCTTCGACATGGACGGGACTTTTTACTGTGAGACTGCGCCGCTTTACTTTCAAGAAGTAATGTTCCTTCATCGCGTGCTTGAGGATAAAAATTATACGCCGCCCAAAAATTTGCTCAATCTTGCTAAAAAAATCAAGCCCAAAGTCTACAACAAGGAAAAATTAACGCCCGCCGAGAGTAAAGCCTATTTAGCAGGGCTGACAAAGGCTTATGAAGGCATGACGCCCGAAGAATATCGCGCCTACGTCCGCAATTTCATGGAGACTAATGAAACGGGCTTGACGAATTTAAAGCGCGGCGAGGCTTTTTATCTGCCAATGATCGAGATTATCTCTTATCTGACAAATAACGGTTTCCAAGTCTACATTGATTCGGCTTGCAGCGTTTTAACCACAAGCGAACTCGTCAAAGATGTCATTCCAGTCCGATTTGACAGGATTTTAGCGTCGACTTTCGATTTAACGTCGACAAATATGGGCAAGGATAATCCACACGACCATTTCTTTGACCGCCATAAAGAAAAAATTGTTATTTCTGGCAAGCCGCTTTACGATAACGCCAAAACTGTAAAAATCTTTTCTATCCTTAATCAAATCGGTAAAAAACCGGTCTTAGCGTTCGGAAATTCAATGGGTGATAGCGGAATGCTTGAATACACGTTGCAAGATAACAAATATTGCTCCGAAGCGTTCTACGTGCTGTGCGACGATACCGAACGCGAACTGGGCAACCTTACCCGCGCTGAGAAAGATAAAAATTTCGCTCTGAAACGTGGTTGGAATACGATTTCCATGCGCGATGAGTTCAAGACGATTTACGGCGACAATGTTCGTCGTTCACAATAATTTTCAGGAGGTTCATTCATGAAGTATTTTATTTTCGACCTGCAAAGATTTGCGGATGTCACAATCGCGGCTGGCGAAAGTTACACGCTTGACGGAGTGACTTACACCGCAACAACTGATTCCGTGCTCAATCTTGCCGATGAAAAAATTTCGGGCATTGCGAGCGGCAAAGTTACGGCAGTCGTTACGGGCATGGAAAATTCGCCGACCGTCACTTTCGACGGCACGACGCCTTTGGAATTCACCTGCGCGGGCGACGACGATAAACTCAAAGTCACATGCGCGGGTTCTTCCATAGGTTATACTTCGGGCAACGTCACCTATTCGGTTTCGGGCGTGACTTTTCAAAGCGGCACTGTAGGCTTGTCTGGTCTAATTGCAAAGATAATTCCTTACAGCGTAAATCTGGAAGTCCCGACTGCGGGCTTGAGTGCAACTTTCGACGGCGACAATTTGAATTTGAAATCGCCCGATACCGTGACGGCTACTTTAAATTTGCCCGCAGGTCTTTCCGTTCTTCTTGAAAACCTTAAAAGCATTTTGCCCGCGCTTTTAAAAGTCTCCGAGCCGACTTTTGAGAAAATCTACGACATTGCTCAAAAACTGCTTACGACTGAAACCAGTCTCAAATTCTCCGGCGAAGCGACCTACAACAAGGCGACAAAAACGCTTTCCTTCGCGCAGGACAGCTCTGCCAACATTAACGCTTTGGGTTACGAAGTAAATCTTAAAGCTGTCGACGGCGCACTTGACGGAATCAGCGTCTATTACCAAAAGGACGGCGAAGATATTTCCGCAGGTGTCAAAATTGCCTCCGGTTCGGGCGACGGAAAACTTAAACTCGATGTTCTTCAAAACGGCGTGACGCTTTTCGATGACCTCTTGAAAATCATTAGCGGCACGCTGACTTTCGACCCGATAAACGCCAAAATCTTAATGGACGCCGATACAAGCGTTAGCATGACTGTCCGCGATATTTACACCGCAACGATAACGGCAAACAACGCATTGAGTACGACTCTTTCCGCCGACGAACAGGGCAATATCGTTTTGACGCCCGAAAATTTCTCTGTCAAGGCAACCTTGCAAAGAGATGGCACAACCATTTTCGACGGAGAAATTTCGATAGAAAACGGCTCTCTGTTCTTTAACCAAGAAGCTCATTCCATTAACGTAACTAAGGGAACTACGTTGACTTTAAAGCAAGCCGATAATTCCTATTCCTTTACGGCAACCGACGACGCGGGAATTAAAATGGTTGCGGATAACGACGGCAACTTTACCCTCACGCCGGGCGAAAATGACGGCTCGCTTGATATTTCTATCAGCAAGCTTAACCAAAACGGCACAAAGAGTTTGAAAAAATCATCTGACCTTGATGACAACACGATTTTGAACGGCAATGTGTCTGTAAGTGGCGGCTCGATAGTCTTCAATCCCGAAACTCAATCACTTTCTCTAACAAAAGGCACAAAGACGGCTGTAACTCTCGGCAACTACACATTTGAGCTTACGGCGACCGACGACATTAGAGCGTGTTGGTAAACTCTAGACTTGAAGCATAATGGCAGAGAGCAAAACGAAATTGAGAAAGGACAGAGCTAATTTGTCAAAACGAGTGGAGATGTGCCGACGATTCTTTATCCGCAAGAAAAAACGTTCGACGACGT
>JAFZIQ010000158.1 GCA_017554285.1 Selenomonadaceae bacterium | reverse complement strand
CTGACCCCTAAAATTCTGCGCGGGTTAAATCGCCGAAACGCATAATTTCTTTCTGGAATTGCAATCGGATCGAAGTCGTAGGACCGTTGCGATTTTTGGCGATTATCAGCTCAGCAATATTCTGATTCTCCGTTTCGTCCCGATTATAATATTCGTCGCGATAAAGGAACATAACAATATCGGCGTCTTGCTCCAAACTGCCAGATTCGCGCAGGTCTGAAAGTTGCGGCTTTTTCTCGGCGCGCAATTCCACACTTCGACTTAACTGACTCAATGCCAATATCGGTACGTCCAATTCGCGAGCCATTGCCTTTAAACTTCGGCTTATCTCCGAAATTTCTTGTTGACGATTTTCCTGCCGTCCGCCCTGCATAAGCTGTAAATAGTCGATAACTATTAAATCCAAGCCGTGTTCATGCTTCAACCGTCTTATGTTCGAGCGCATTTCCAATAAACTTATGCCTGCAGTATCGTCTATGTACATTTTCAAAGTCGATAACCAATCAGCCGCGTCTATCAACGAACTCATTTCGCTGTCTTCCAAATTGCCCGTATTCAGATTTTGCGAATTAACGCCGCTTGCCGTCGATAATAATCTGGTTGCAAGTTGCCCTTTGCTCATTTCCAACGAAAACATTGCAACGACTTTGCCCGACTTCGCCGCATTAGTCGCTATGTTCAATGCCAATGCCGTTTTACCCATACTCGGTCGCGCCGCCAATAATATCAAGTCCGATTTCTGCAATCCGTTAGTTACTTTGTTAAGGTCTATTAAGCCTGTCGGTACGCCTTCCAATTCGTTGGGGTGATTGTGTATGTGCTGAATCCGCTCAAATGACTTGTTGACTATCGAAGACAGCTCTTCAAAGCCCGACTGATGAGTTTTTGCCGTCACTGAAAATATTTTTTTCTCGGCGACCTCGATTATTTCTCCGACAGCCTTTTGCCCTTCGTAAGCGTCATACATAATTTCTTCACAAGCCTCTATGAGCCGCCTCAATGTTGCTTTATCTTTTATGGTTTGCGCCTGTTCTTCTGCGCGGCTCGTCGTGAATTCGTAATCTATCAGCGCGAATAAATATTTACGATTGACTTTCGTTAAATCGTTCGTCCGCCGCAATTCTTCTTCGACCAATAAAACATCGGGCGGCGTCCCGCGATTGAAAATCCTAAGCAATGCTTTGTAAATTAATCTGTGTTCCTCGCGATAAAAATCCTCCGCATTTAAAATTGCCGCGACTGACGAAATTACTTTGCCTTCTTTTAACATCATTGCCGACAGCAATTTTTTTTCAATCTCTATCGCTTCGGGATAAGTCCTGCTCATAAATCATTGTCCTTTATGATATTTTTTAGGACGCGTTTAACCTCTTCCATATCGACGCGAGTATTATTGCAAGGACCGTTTGGGCGAATGTTTAACACTCCGACGGCGGGCAAAGGGTACACGTCTTGAATACCGCTCATCAAATCGCGTTCGCAGGCAATAGCCAAGACTGCTTGCGGACGAATTTTTTTAACGACTTGCCGAGCCAAAGTGCCGCCGGTCGCCACAAAGAATGTAAAGCCCAATTCATCGGAGAGTTTCATTAAGTCGCCGACATTGCAACCGCCGCAACGTTTACAGTTATTCGGGTCGCGAGTAATTTTATGCGGGCAAGTTGACAGTTGCAGACAATGCGGACTTAAAACCAATAATTTATTCGCGGGAACTTTTATTCCGCTCTTCATGAAGATAAGATTGCTGACGGCGATAAACGAGCCTTCGATTTGACGACGTTTGACACCGAAAATTTTTCCGATTCGGACGGCGACAGGGAACAATAATTTTATAAGTGCAAAGCTGTATCTGTGGAATAATTTTAAGGTCGGCAAGCCCTTAACCGCCAAAACCATATTGCAGACCGCGCCGAATGAAAACGTCGAAATGAAAATTAAAAATGCGCCGACGATTGCCGGCAGATATTCAAAAATATTTTCCAAACCGAGATAAGAAATGCGCCAGACGCCGTAAAGTGCCAACGCAACAAAAAATTCTGCCGCGAGTAACAATCCCAAGAACAATCGTTTTTTCGGACGCAACGCCTCCAATTTACTTAACACAATTTTTCACCCGCCTTAAGCAAATCGATTTAATTCCTTCAATGCAAATTTTATCAACTGTTCGGTCGAGGCATTCGGCGGAGCTTTTTGGAAGATTGCGGCTATCTCCGATGAGGTATAACCGAGTGCCTCCAATGCCTCTGTCGCCTCGTCCTGCGCGGTTGATTGTATCACAATCGGGCGGGAATTTTCCACAGGGAATTTAAGTGGCTGAATTTTATCTTTTAACTCAAGTAAAATTCTTTCCGCAGACTTTTTACCGACACCCGGTAATTTGGTCAGCGTTTTCAAATCTTGGCGAGCAACTGCCGCCGCGAAATCAGCCGCAGATATTTTGGATAAGATAGCCAACGCGCTTTTGGCTCCGATTCCCGATACCGTCAACAGCAATTCAAACAGCTCAAAATTCTCACGACTCTTAAAGCCGAATAAATTTATGGCGTCTTCGCGAACCGCTGTATGAATAAAAAATTCTGCCGTCTCGCCGATTTTCAAATCCTGTGCAGTCAACACGTCGATAAATACCCGATAGCCGACGCCGTGCACGTCGAGAATACAACTGTCCTCCGATAAAAATTTAATCTGACCGTTCAAATATCCTATCATTGTTCGCGCTCCAAAAAATTATTCACGTTGTGCAGGTGTTTTTAAATCGCAGGTAAATTTACCGCACACATATTTTCTTGTCAATCGCAGCCGAAACATATTTTTTATTTTTATAAACAAATTATCCTATTGCGCGGGCTTGTCGGTTGCAAAAGTTATCCGATGTGCTATAATTTTACCAAAGCCGCGCCGCGAAAGCCCCCTGCTTCAGCTGTGGGGATGAATCGGCGAAGATTTTTCTTTGAATTTCTGATATAATCTGAGCCGAAAGGGGGTGTTTTAATGAAACGAGCAATAAAATCTCGGTTTAAATGTAGTCGAGAAGATTTGAATCGCCTGTTTGCTTGTAATCGTATTTCCGCTCTCGTTTGGAATAAAATTTTGGAATTGCAAAGAGAAGAACTCCGCTCAAAGAATGAATTGCAAAAAGCATTGAAAGGTTTGTATCCGATAAATTCCCAAAGCGTGCAAGCCGTGACCGACAAATATTATGCCGCTTGTTTGGCAACGAAATCAGCCGGAGATAACGGATTAGGGAATAAATATCCGTGGCGGCGCAAAAAGAATTTTCCCACGACATGGAAAGCAGACAGCTTTAAACTTCTCGGCAACCATTTAAAATTAAGTTTGGGAATGTTTGCGGGGAAAAGACAGAAGCCAATCGAAGTGAAATTGCCTCCGTCAACGATTGAATCGATAAAGCGCGGAAAAGTTCAGCAGATAAGCTTAATATGGGACGGCTGGTTGAAATTAGCAATAATCATTGAAGACAGTAAGGAAAATGCACCTACAGTTCAGACCGAGGTATCTTGCGGAATCGATTTGGGCGAGATTCACTCAATCGCAAGTTTTTCAAGCGAAGGTAACGCGATAATCATAACAGGACGACTTCTGCGTTCAGTCAAACAATATCAGCTGAAAAAGCTTGCCGAGTTTAGCAGAAAGTTATCGAAATGCAAGACGAATTCACGGCAATATAAAAAATTGCGGCGAGCACAGCGGCGAATGCTCCAAAAAACGAACACGCAAATTCAAGATTTGAATCACAAGATAACGCGCACTTTTGTGACATGGGCGGTTGAAAATAACGTGTCGAAAGTCTACGTCGGCAATCCGGAAGGCGTGCAACGTAAAAAGCGTCGGCGCGTAGTCAATCAAAAATTATCGCGTTGGAATTTCGGCAAACATTTGGAATATCTGAAATACAAGCTGGAGGCGGTCGGGATTTCAATAGAAAAAATCAGCGAAGAGTATTCAACGCAGACTTGTCCTGTATGCGGACGCCGCCACAAATGCAACAGTCGAAATTATCGATGCAGTTGTAGCTATACAGCACACAGAGACATACACGGCGCGAGAAATATTTTAAGCTTGGGTTTGAACGGCAGAATAAGCATAACGACGCCCATAAAAGAAACAAAGTATCTACGGACGGCGTAAGCCTGAAGTAGTAGAAGCTGAGGCACCAGCCACTGGTTTAGGGACAAGGAACTAGGAACTAGGGACTAGCTGATTCCTGAATCCTAATTCCTAATTCCTAGACAGCGTTGCTGATTTTGTTGAGTATTAAGGCAACAAGTGTTCGTTAGACCTTGCGGCAGTTAATGTCGTGCCTAAAATATTAATTAAAAATCAGAAGCTCCCGCCTTTAGGCGTGGAGAGTGTCACACATTGATTTGTAAGAACATAAAGGAGAAAAACTTTTTGAAGTGGATTAATCACCAAATCGTTACGGGATTTATTGTGAGCACTGCGACGGACGACGCAATTTTTACGGCGTCTGCGATAGCCGGGGCGGTTTTGCCGGACAAAGTGGAAGGTTCGCCGCCCAAAGAGAACAAAGCTTATTGGAAGTGGCGCAAAAGTCATCGCACGTGGTCACATTATCCGCTGATTTATATTGCACTAATCGCCGCCGCGCAGTTTTCCAAAACCCTAATCCCCGATTCCTATTTCCTAATTCCTACGCTGATAACTTACGCGCTTATCGGAGCACTTTTGCACATTGCAGAGGACGGCATTTGCGGCAAGGTTCCGATATTCACGCCGAGCAAGAAATACGGGATAAAACTTTTCAAAGTCGGCTCGCGGAGCGAATATTTTTTTGCCGCGTTGATAATTTTAATCTGTCTGTTCGCACGATTCGGCGATATAGATTCGCTGTTAAATCTTTTAAATTTCTGAGGTCATCTGATGAAAAATTTTTTAACGTTTACATTGATTGCCGTATTGCTGGGATTTTTTTCGTTACTGAGCTTGTTCATAGCCGAGAAAACCGACGTACTTCAACTTAACGGACGTTCGTTAGGCGTAACTTTTTCGCAGGAAGGAGAAGATACCGTAATGAGTTGGCGACCGTTGCCGTATCCGTGTATTTATTCGGTGACGACAGTCAGCCGCACGACGGGACTTGTTAAGGATTCGCCGCCGTTTCATATTCTTAAAGAAGAGGAAACATTTTTTGCGAATTACACGGTGCCGCGAGCGTCGATACCGACTTATTATTTCATAACGGCTCGCGGATTATTCGGGGAGATTTTCCGCAGTGATAAAGTTTATCCCAATCCGAATTTCCCGACGCCGCCTCACCCCGTCAGCATTTATCATTACGATAACGAAAACCCTGCAAGTTTAATGCCGTTTTTGGTTTGGCACACCGTCCCCAATGCCGTCTGTTATGAGTTTGAACTTTTGGACGCGCCGCCCGAAGTCGAAGGCGGAATTGCATTATCGACGAAGCATCATTTGGACAGCACACGGAAAATTTATACCAACGGTTATCAGGCAGATTTGAGATCGTTTGCCGATGTTAAAATATTCTATTGGCGGGCGCGAGCTTTGGGACTTCATCACGAGCCTATAGGCGAATTTTGCAAGGCAGAAAAAATTATCGTGGACGAATCAAAGCCAATGCCGAATTGTCCGCTGATAAATAATTTTGACATGATGAATTATTTGCCGCAACCGATTTATCACGTATTCGATTGGATTCCGTTGCACGAAGGAAAGAAGTATGAAGTTGAAATGCTGATTCATCCGCCCGCCGTTGAAAATGATGTTGAGGCAAGCGCGGACAGTGTTTGGCGTATGGTTTCGGAAGACGTTTCAAGTTGTTATGACGAATACGGGCGACCTTATGCGGGAGCTTATTATTGGCGAGTTCGTGCCCTTGACGAAGATAATCAACCTGTAGGCACTTGGTCGAACAGTGAAAAATTTATTGTCGAAGATTATACAAAGGGCGTTAATGTGGCGGTTTTGGGCGACAGCATTTCACACGGCGGCGGGGCTTTGAGTTATTCGCCGCGAGCACTTCAATACAGTTATGAAACTTATATTGATTTTCCCGTTGTAAATCTCAGTCGGAGCGGCGATACTTCCCGCATGACGCTTGACAGATTTGAACAAGACGTTTTGCCGCTCAAGCCGCGCAATCTTATCATTTCAACGGGCGCGAATTGTCTGCGTGATTCCGGTATTTCGGCTGAAGACGTTATCGCCGACCTCGCGGGCATTAATAAACTTTGTCTGCAGAATGATATTCGACCGATTTTCTTAACGCTCATGCCGATTAATCCCGCGAATTTACAGCAAGCCTTTCATACGCCGACCGACCCGAATTGGCACGCGAAACTTCAACTGATTAACGAATACATTAAGCGGCAAGAATTTTTCATTGATATTGAGCCTTATTTTTATGACAATCAGGGAACGATGGACGCGAATTTTTCGGTTGACGGAATTCATCCCGATCTGCGCGGGAAAATGTTAATCGGCGAGCTTATCAGCAAGAATAAAAATCTTCTCAGGAACGGAACTTCCGGAAATACCGAATAAAAAATCGCCTTCCAAACTCGGAGGGCGACTTTTTTTATTGCACAAGCTTTATAAACGGCGTCGTATAATTAAAGTCAACGTATTCGACGGGGTGAGGATTCGTCTCAAGGTCGCGCAGAAAATCTTCAGTAAGCCGCGCCTTTTCGTCGAGCCGCTCCAATTTCCCCAAGCGAATCTGAACCGGTCGAGCCGTCGCGCTGTACATGACGATATAATCCGTGTCGACTATCGCAATTTCTGACAGCCGATTAAGCGTTTCTTCGTCCAAGCGTTGCAGGAAGTCCAAAATCTTTTTAACAATCTCGTCCTCAACTTCGTCGCCGATATACAAATCACGGACAGAAGCTCCGTTTATCATCGGGATTTGCATAGTCTTTAAACTTTTGTAGCTGTCAATAATAACGCCGTTGCGGTCGAGGTCGAGATAACCGTAATTGCAAACAACCGTTGCCAAAGGTATTCGCTCCTTAAGCGTCACTTCAAGCGTATGCGGCAAATGGCGACGTACACTGACTTCTTCTATCCGCAAATCCTTCGACAAGCGACTTTGAACAACGTCCGTTTCCAAACGAAAAAGTTGCTCGCCCATGTAAATATTTCCGACTTTCATTATGTCTTCTGCAGTAAGATATTTCGCGCCGACCAATTTTATTTCGCTGAGTGTGAAGAACGGCACGTAAACGAAAAAGCCCAAGACCGTCGCGCTTACGATAAGGAAAATTATTCCTCTGAACAATCGCCTTTTGCGTCGCCGCCGCTTTATCACCGCCATAATTTCACCGCCTTAAAAATCGGCAAGCGCAAGGATTTTTTCACAGAGTTCGGGGAATTCGATACCTGCCGCCCTTGCCGCATCGGGTACCAATGAAGTCTCGGTCATACCCGGTATCGAGTTGATTTCGATAACGTAGGGAATATTTTCTTCCGAAAGCATAACGTCAATCCGAGCGACGCCCGAACATTTGCAAAGCTTAAACGCCGCCACCGCCAATTTCTGAACTTCGACAGTAATTTCTTCGGGAATCTGCGCGGGTACAATGTGCGTCGACATGCCCTTAGTATATTTGGTTTTGTAATCGTAGCGACCTGTGGTAGTTGTGATTTCAATGACGGGTAAAGCCTCAGCCTCGTCCTCATTGCCCATAACTGCAACCGTCAATTCGCGCCCGCGTATGAACTCCTCAACCAAAATTTCATCGCCCAATGCGAATGCATCTTCAAGCGCAGTATCAATCTCAATCGGCTTTTCAACGATACTCACGCCGATACTTGAGCCTTGCGACGACGCCTTGATAACAACCGGCAAACCAAAATTTTTTTCAATCTCGGCGGCAAGTTCGTCGCACCTGTCGGCTTCGCGATAAACAGCGAATTTCGGAGTGGAAATCTGCGCGGAGTTAAGAAAATGTTTAGTGGCTACTTTATCCATAGTCAGCGCGGCGGCAAGTACTCCCGACCCTGTGTAAGGAATTTTCAACATGTCGAGAGTACCTTGAATCAATCCGTCCTCGCCGTATTTGCCATGAACTGCATTAAAAACTATACCGCAATTTTTTTCCTTAATCGTCTCGGCAAAAGTCTGCGGATTAAGTTCCATAAGTTCGACGTTGTAATTTTTAGATTTGAGAGCGTCGGCAATCGCCTTGCCCGTGCGTCTTGAAACTTCAGCCTCAGTCGAAGTGCCGCCGCATACAACGACAATCTTTTTCTTCCTGTCTTCCTTAATCAATTCCAAAAGTTCCTCGCCGGTCTTGTAAATATCGCCCGCGCCCATTGTGATAACCAAATCGCCCGACGATAATTGATCTTTAATCGCGGCGGCAATGTCTTCGCGTTTCGGAATGTAACTGACGGCTTGATTTGTCGTGCTTAAAACTTCTTCAAGAATCGACTCGCCGCTGACGCCCGAAATTTTTTCTTCACCCGCCGAGTAAACGTCCGTCAAAATCAGATTATCAGCCTCACGAAATGCGCCGCCGAATTCTTTAAGTAAAAGTTGCGTCCGTGAATATCTGTGCGGCTGGAAGATACAGAAAATTTTATTGGGCTTTGTTTCGCGAGCCGCTCTGATAGTCGCGGCAATTTCGGTCGGGTGATGTGCGTAGTCGTCGACGATTAAAATATTTCTGACGCGCCCTTTAACTTGGAAACGCCTCTTTGCGCCGTGAAATTTACTTAAACCTTCGGCAATCTTATCGAAACTTACTCCGACTTCGAGAGCCGTCGCAATCGTCGCCAATGCATTAAGGACGTTATGCCGCCCGTGAATCGCCAACTGAATTTTGCCCAAAGTCTCTTCACCGTGCACGACTTCAAAATTAACTCCTTTAGGCGTCGTGCGGATATTTTTTGCCGTAAAATCGGCGTCGTTATCGATTGCGTAGGAAATGATTTTGCGGTCGATACTTTTGGCAAGCTCGCGCAGATTGTCGTTGTCGAAACAAAGGACTGCGACGCCCGAATCACGCTTGATATTTTCGATAAAAATTTTGAACGCGGCTTGAATTTTTTCAACGGTTCCATAATGGTCAAGGTGATCGTCCTCAACGTTGGTGACGACTGCGATTTTCGGCTTGAGTTTCAAAAAGGAGCCGTCGCTTTCGTCCGCCTCAGTAACGAGCCAATCACTTTTACCGAGAATCGCGCCCGTGCCCAAATCGGTTGATTCGCCGCCGATAATAATTGTCGGGTCAATTTCCGCGCTGTGCAAAACATAACCAATCATTGAAGTTGTAGTAGTTTTGCCGTGCGAGCCGGAAACGGCGATACCCTTGCGCGAATTGAGCAAGTAAGCGTTAATATCGGAGCGGTGGAGCTTTGGAATTTTGAACTTACTCGCCGCAATGACTTCGGGATTATCGGCGGGAATAGCCGATGAGCAAACGATAGCCTCAACGGGATTACCTTTTTCGTCGAGGATATTTTTAGCCTTATGTCCGACGAAAATTTTCGCGCCGAGACTTTTAAGCATGTCGAGGGTTGGCGAGTCCTTGCTGTCCGAGCCGCTGATTTCGCAACCGAGTTCAATTAAAATTTTGGCGAGTGCACTCATGCCCACGCCGCCTATTCCTATGAAATGATATTTTTTCAAGCCGTCGAGTTTCAAATTATTTTTCCTCCCGTTTTATAACCTTGTTTAAATCTTTATCGAAAGTGAAGACTTCCGCATTTTCCACATCATGATATGCCGCCAATATACAATCAACGAAGTCAAGCTTTGTTTCGGCAAAAATTTTTATAGCGCGAAATATTACTTCTCTGCGCTCCACTTCGACAAGATTCACAGCCGTAAAAAGTTGTCGAGCGATGTCTTTTCTTTCGACGTTATAAAATGTGCGTAAAACATGATCCACTTCTGCCAAAACTTCCGGCAACGTCCAAGCACCGGCTTTTATAATTTCATCGGCTTGTTTAGCCTGTTTTTCATTGTCATGTAAAAGAGCGCGAAGTATAACATTTGTATCAACCAAGACTTTCGACATATTTTTTCACCACAGCCCTTTCCAATGCACTCTTTTCAAACGGAATTAATGCAGGGTTTGCATACTTTGCCAACGCGCCGAAAAGTTCTGTGTGTTCAACTTTGGGCTTATTTACAGGAATGCCCTCGCTTTGATTGACGTTGTACTTCACCAAAAGACTGATTGCTTCTGATAATGTCAAACCGATACTCGTATAGAGTTTCTCCGCCGCTTCCTTCAAGTCGGCGTCCATTTTAATTTCAACAGAGACTTCATTTTTCATTTTAAATCCTCCTCAAGTCAATTTTAAGATTAAGTCGACGATTTCGTCCGCCGCATTCGGTTTGCCGAGTGATAAACTTGCCGCCGCCATAGACTTTAATTTTTCGGGCGAAGATAAAAGTTCGTCAAGATTTTTCTGCAAAAGTTCAGCCGTCAAATCTTTGTTAAGAATCATGCGAGCCGCGCCCGCGTCGACCAAAGACTTTGCATTGAATTCTTGATGATTTTCTGCCGCGTAAGGATAAGGAATTAAGATTGCGGGTATTCCTCGCGCCGTCAATTCGGCTAATCCCGTTGCGCCTGCGCGGAATATTGCCAAGTCAGCCATAGCCATAGCTCGCGGCATGTTGTAGAGATAAGGCACGACTTTTATATTGGGCGCGTCGAGTATGTCGGATAATTTTTCAATGACAGAATCGAATTCGCCCTTGCCCGTGACGTGAAGAAATTGCGCCGAATTTTTTTCTGCCGCCGATTTCAAAACGCCAATCATCGCGTTGTTGATACTCCGCGCTCCGCGACTGCCGCCCGATATTAAAACAATCGGCTTGTCTGAAGTGAATCCGAATTCCTTAAGCCCGTCTGCTTTTTCAGCCGCCAAAACTTCTGCGCGAATCGGATTACCCGTGTAAATCGTCTTATCGGCAGGGAAATTTTTAAGGGCGTCTTGAGTGCCGACCGCGATTTTATTCACGAACTTAGACAAAATTTTATTTGTGACGCCCGCAACCGCGTTTTGTTCTTGAATCAACGTCGGAACTTTCATAAGGCTTGCGGCAAGGAGAATCGGTCCGCAAACGTAGCCGCCCGTCCCGACGACAACATTCGGTTTAAAATTTTTAACGATGTCGGAGGCATGTTTTATGCTCCAAATTGCGTTGGCGGCACGGGTTATATTTTCCAAAGTAAAATGACGTTCAAGCCCGCCCTCCAATTTCAACGCGGTAAAATTTATGCCCGCCTTCGGGACAATGTCAGCCTCCAAGCCTTTTTCGGTGCCGACGTATAAAAATTCGGCGTCGGGACGTTTATTCTTAAGTGCATTTATGAGCGTCAACGCGGGGTAAATGTGTCCGCCCGTGCCGCCGCCCGATACGATTATCTTCATAATGAATTTACAATCCTTTTAAAATCTCTGCCGCGTTCCTCGAAGTCGCCGTACATGTCGAAACTTGCGCAGGCAGGACTGAGCAATATTACTTGCGGCGGACGAGAAATATTTTTCGCAAGTTCAACGGCTTTTTCCATTGAGTAGCCCGCCTCCAAGATTTTATCGGCAGGAAAATTATTTTCAACCGCGCAGGTCTTGAACCTTGCCGCCGCATCTCCGACTAAAATTAAATAATCGACGCGCTCCTTGACAAGCTTTAGAAAGTCCGTGAGGTCGGTACCCTTATCGTCGCCGCCCGCTATCAAGACAATATGCCCCGCGAAAGTTTCCAATGCCTTAATCGCCGAATCGGTATTGGTCGCCTTGCTATCGTTGTAATATTTCACGCCGTCAAGCTCCCGAACAAATTCTATCCTGTGTTCCACGCCCTGAAAAGTTTTAAGGACATTGGAAATTTTATCGGTATCGACACCCGCCAAAAATGCCGTCAAAGACGCGGCTAAAGCATTTTCGACGTTGTGACCGCCTTTGATTCCCAGTTCGTCGATCGTGCAGAGTTCGTGAACTTCGCTGTTAAATTTTATGACAAGCGAATTATTCTTTACGAACGCGCCTTCGTCAAGCTTAACTTTTCGGCTGAAGTAAAGCACTTTGCACTTTGCACGATTAATCATTTCGCGAGTACGTTCATCGTCATAATTCAAAATCAGAAAATCTTCCGCAGTCTCTTGCGCAAAAATTTTTTCCTTCATCGCTTGATAAACTTCCATAGTTCCGTGCCGCTTTAAATGGTCGGGCGTAACGTTCAATATCGCCGAAATGTGCGGCTTGAAATTTTTAGTCGCCTCCATTTGATAACTGGAAATTTCAGCCGCCAAACAGCCGTCCGCTCCGACTTCCAAAGCAACTTCGCTCAAAGGAACTCCTATATTCCCGCCGACGCCGACTTTTGAAAATTTTTCCTTAAGCAAAAGCCCCAGCAAAGTTACGGTGGTTGTCTTGCCGTTGGTACCCGTCACTGCGCAGATTGGAGACTCAGCCAAATTGTAAGCCAGCTCAACTTCGCTGATTATCGGAATATTTTTAGCCGTCGCCGACTTTAACAACGGAATTTTAATGGGAACTGCCGGCGATACAATTATCAAATCGACGCCGATTAAAAGTTCATCTGTTTGCTTGCCGAGTTTTATTTCCACTCCGCGCAGATTAATATTTAGATTTTCTTTGCTGTCGCTCAATACGACTTGTGCGCCGAGTTCATGTAAAATTTTTGCCGCCGCTATGCCGCTCCGAGCCGCTCCGATTACCAGCACTTTTTTATTTGCAAAATCCATTATTGAATCGCCTCACAACATTAACAAGCCTAATACGCCGAATATCAATCCGACCGTCCAGAATACGAAGACAACTTTTATTTCCGACCAGCCGCCCAACTCGAAATGATGATGTAACGGACTCATGCGGAATATTCGTTGCCCCGTCGTTTTGAACGATATGACCTGCAGAATTACCGACATTGCCTCGCAGACGAATACGAATCCCACGATTGCCAATAAAATTTCCGTGCGTGTCAAAATGCCGACTGCCGCAAATGCTCCGCCCAATGCAAGCGAGCCTGTATCGCCCATGAAAACTTTCGCGGGGTGGAAGTTGAATTTCAAAAAGCCTATGCAAGCTCCGACCGTCGCCGCGCAGAAGATTGCAAGGTCTTCATGTCCCGTTAAAATGCAAATTACGGCGTAGCAACTCGCCGCTATCGCCATGCAACCCGATGCCAAGCCGTCAAGCCCGTCCGTCAAATTAACCGCGTTCGACGCGCCAACCATTACTATCAACATGAACAGCAAATAAAAGCTCCCCGCGTCAATCGCAATGTCGACTATCGGTATCCAAATCGTCGGGCTGAAGTCCGTTAAAAGCTCGCTCGCTACAAATGTAGTTACGATTACGATTAAAATTTGCCCCGCCAATTTGTATCGCGCCAGAAGTCCTTGATTGTGTTTACGGACGACTTTCAAATAATCGTCAACGAAACCTAAGATAAAATGTCCGAGCAATATGAACAGCGCAAGGAAAATTTCCGTGTTCCACTCCGCCATTATCAGCGTCGCCGCCACTATCCCCGCGATTAAAAATATTCCGCCCATTGTCGGCGTACCGCTCTTCTTTTGATGACTTTTCGGACCTTCGGCTCTTATGCTCTGTCCGAATTTCAATCTGTGTAAAATCGGTATGCAAATCGGCGCGAGTAAAATTACAACGCCCGCCGCGATTGCTCCCGCTATTAAAATTTTTTCCATAGTTACCTCAAATCAATTCGATAATTTTTTCCATATGCATAACGTGCGATGCTTTGAACAAAATTGTATCGCCGTCACGAACAAGCTCCAAAATTTTTTTGGCGGCGTCTTCGTGCGTGTCGAAAGTGTAAACATTTTTCAAGCCCGCGTCACAAGCTCCCGCCGCTATGAATTTTCCAAGCTCGCCGAGAGTTATTAAAGCGTCAAAATTATTTTCGACAAGCTCCGCGCCGATTTCTCTGTGAACGCGCTCCGAAATATCGCCCAGTTCCAACATGTCGCCCAAAACTGCAATCAATCGCCCGTCATAAACTTCCGACGTTGTTTTAATTGCCACGCGCATTGAGGCGGGGCTTGCGTTGTAAGCGTCATTAATAATCGTCAAGCCGTCGCGCCGAATAACCTCGAAACGCATTTTGGTTGTTGTCAAAGTCGAAATGCCGTGCTGAATTTCATCGATACTCAAGCCGATTGTTAAGCCCGTCGCGATTGCTGCCAAAGCATTTGAAACGTTATGACGACCGAGCATCGGGATTTCAAAATCATAATCCTTGCCGCCGTAACTCAATGTGAATTCCGTCGCAACAGAGCCGATTAAAATATTTTTGGCTGTCAAATCGGCGGGATTTTCCAAGCCGTAAGTCACAACCTTAACGCCCGCGCTCGCTAAATTTTTCATCTCCGCAGTATGGAGATTATCCGCATTTAAAATTATCGTGTCGCCGCTTTGAATCGCCTCAACCAATTCGCCCTTTGCCTTAGCAATATTTTCTATCGAACCCAAAAGTTCAATATGCGCTTCACTGACATTGGTAACTATGCCGATTGTCGGCTTGACGACTTCGGCGAGCGTCTCAATCTGTCCAAGCCCGCGCATTCCGATTTCGACGACAGCCGCTTTATGTTTATCGTTAAGTTCAAGCAAAGTCATCGGAACGCCGACTTCATTATTAAAATTGCCCGAAGTCTTTTGAATGTGTCCCAAACCGTTAAGCGCGGCGGCAGTCAAATCTTTAGTCGTTGTCTTGCCGTTTGAACCCGTCACTGCAACAATCGGAATGTTAAAGTGATTTCTCCACGCGCCCGCGATTTGTCGATAAGCTTTCAACGTGTCATCAACCTTTAAAACAATGCCGGCGAGATTTTTATTAAAATTTTTACTGACAAGGACGGCGGTCGCTCCTTTTTTAAGTGCGTCGGCGGCAAAATCTTCGCCGTTAAAATTTTCGCCCTTAAGAGCGACGAACAACACGCCGCTTGTGATTTTCCTGCTGTCGGTCGTGACGCCTTCAAAGAAAATCTCGGCGTCCGAATTTTTTTCTGCATTGGTAACCTGCGCGATTTCTGACAAACTTAATTTATTCATTGCCAATTCCTCCAACATTTTTTATTGCCGCCAGCGCAACTTCTCTGTCGTCGAAGTGAATCTTTCCCGTGTTCAAAATTTGATAAGTCTCATGTCCTTTGCCCAAAATTAAGACTATATCGCCCGCCTTTGCAATTTCAATCGCTCTGAAAATCGCGGCTCGTCTGTCGGTAATGCGCTCGTGATTCTTATTGCCGATACCGATTTCGATTTCGTCCAAAATTTTTTCGGGATTTTCGGTACGCGGATTGTCCGAAGTCGCAATGACAATATTGCTAAGCTCGGAGGCAATCTTACCCATAATCGCCCGCTTGCCGTGATCTCTGTCGCCGCCGCAACCGAATACCGTTATAATTTTTCCTTTGGCAATCTGCGCGGCTGTCTCCAAAACATTTTTAACACCATCGGGCGTGTGCGCGTAGTCAACGATAACCTCGAAAGGAGCCGTTGAAAAAATTCGCTCGAAACGTCCGGGCACGCTTTTAAAATTTTCAAGAGCGCGTTTGATAATTTCGGGCTTAATATTTTCAGCCGTTGCCGCCCCGACCGCCGCCAGCACATTATAGACGTTGAAAATCCCCGTGATGTGTAAATTCAAATCCGTTATGCATTGCATTTTCATTCCGTCGGAGCGAATGTCAAGTTCCGTTCCGCGCAGATTTGCGGGATTTTTTATGCCGTAAGTAATTTTTTCGCACAGACAATGCTTAAGAATTTCCGTGCTTGCCGCGTCGTCAACATTTATGACAGCGTGTTTATTTTGCTTACGACCTTTGCGCGATACCATATCGAAAAGTTTAGCCTTCGTCCGCAAATAATTTTCCATTGTCAAATGAAAATCCAAATGGTCTTGAGTTAAGTTTGTGAAAATCGCCGTATCGAATTCGACGCCCGCAACCCGATTTTCCGCCAATGCGTGGCTCGAAACTTCCATAACGACCACTTGAACATTTTTATTCAGCATCTCAACGAAAATTTTCTGCAAATCGATAACGTTGGGCGTCGTATTGCGGACGGGGAAACTTTCTTCGCCGATTAAATTTTGTATCGTGCCAATCAATCCGACTTTGAAGCCCGCGCAGGTAAAAATTTCGCGCAGAAGATAACTCGTCGTCGTCTTGCCGTTCGTGCCCGTGATTCCGATTACTCGCATCTTCCGCGCAGGATAATCATAAAAATACGGGACGATAACCGCCAATGCGTTCAGCATATCGGGAACAATCAGCGCGGAAATATTTTCGGGCGGTATGAAATTTTTTCTCGTCGTCAAGACAGAGACCGCCCCTTTGTCAGTTGCTTGCGGAATAAAATTATGCCCGTCAACGTTTGCGCCTTCCATACACACGAAAAGATTTTTTGTCGTAACCTTGCGCGAATCGTGCTCAATCCCGCTGACTTCGACATCTTCGCCGACAATCTGCGCGTCGGGAATAAGCAATGCAAGTTCGCTCAATTTTTTTATCAAGACCTCGCCTCCTTTGCCGTCAATTATAATTGAACTTTGTATGAAAAGACAATGCCGAATAAAAATTTTCAATCCGACTTCGCTCAGATTTTTTATCCCAAAGTTAAATTCTGATAAAAATTTTTTCTATCCCTTGCAAAAATGCCTTAAACATTTTAAACTTACATAAAAATTTTTCTGTTATTGTTTCTTATTTGATGAGGAGATGATTTTTTATGAAGGTATTTACAGACTTCGACAAACCGACATTCTTTTTCGATTTACAGCGTTTCGACACATCGACTGAAGATGAAAATTACATTGACAATTATGCTTCTTACAGTTCGGTCAGCGGCACGAGCGGCGACGATTTTATCCAAAATTTAGGTGACTACTCGACTGTCTATGGCAACGCGGGCAATGACTCCATTGATAACTTGACTTTTATCGTGATAGATGAAAATTATGAAGTGGTTTCCGTACTCGGTGCCGTCAATCATGTTATCATTGAAGGAAATGCCGGTAATGATTCAATCACAAATTACAATTTAGGCGCGACAATCAGTGGCGGCGAAGGTAACGACACTATCCGTAGTTATGGCGGTACGGTTATTGACGAAGAATTTAACTCGCTTGGAACTTCTGTTGTATCGGGTTCATTCTCACTCGACGGCGGTGCAGGCGATGACATTGTTATTAACGAAAATAATTCGACTACTATTACGGGCGGAGAAGGCGACGATTCCATTATCAATGCCGGTGCAAATGCTTCCATCGACGGCGGCGCGGGCGACGATATTATTCTCAGTGAAAATTCTTCCGTCACGATTAACGGCGGGGCAGGAAAAGATTTAATCTTCAATGACGGCTCCAATGTGACAATCGCAGGCGGCGAAGACGATGATACCATTGACAGCAGTGCCGAAAATGTTTTGATTCAATATGCGGCTGGTGACGGTAATGATTCTATTACCGATTTTAATTCAACGTCAACGCTCAGTATTTCCGGCAGTGAATATTCTTCCGAAGTCAGCGGCAACGATATTATTATAACGGTTGGCGACGGAAAAATAATTTTGGACGGCGCGGCAACCTTGTCGACGGTAAACATTATCAGCGTTCCTACCGAAGGTGATTCCGACAAGGCTACCGAAGGCGACGATACCATTGAGAATAATCTTGACAACGTGACGATAAACGCACTTGGCGGTAATGACAGCATTGAAAACTACGGCGCAAGTGTCATAATCAATGGTGGAGACGGCAATGATACAATCAGCACACCCGATGTTAAGAGTGATGTTACAGTAAACGGCGGCGCAGGCAAAGATGTTATCAATGGAAGTTACATGTATTCCTTGCTCGACGGCGGTGCAGACGGTGACGGAATTGTCGTATCGGGCGGCATATACACCACAATTAATGGTGGCGAAGGCAACGATACTCTTGGCGGCAATCAATACTTCATGTCTTCAATTTCCGGTGGCGCAGGCAATGATACTATCATGGTTATCGGCTACGGCAATACAATTTCCGGAGACGGAGGCTCTGATGTTATCGCAAACCTTCCTGAAAGCATGGATTCTGATTTCGGAGACTACAGGGGCAATGTTTATCAATACGCAAACGGCAACGGTTCGGATTTAATTATGGGTTTCCACGAGGCAGATACTTTACAAATCGGCGATGGTAAGGATACTTACTCAAAAGAAATTAACGGCGACGATATTGTTATTACTGTCGGCGAAAATTCCGTAACCTTACAAGATGCGGCAAGCTTATCGACGATAAACATTGCGGGCACGGAAGTAATTCTTCCTACCGAAGGCGACGATACCATTGAGAATGATCTTGACGACGTGACGATTAATGCTCTCGGCGGTAATGATACCGTTGAAAATTACGGCGCGAACGTCCTTTTCCAATACAATGAAGGCGACGGTAACGATTTAATCACGGGCTTTAATGAAACTTCCACATTACAAATCGGAGACGGTACGGACACTTACTCAAAAGAAATTAACGGCAACGATGTTTTTATCACTGTCGGCGAAAGTTCCGTAACCTTAAGAGAGGCGGCAAGCTTATCTGCGGTAAACATTGCGGGCACGGAAGTAATTATTTCCACCGACGGCGACGATACCATTGTGAATAAACTTGACAACGTGACAATTAATGCTCTCGGCGGTAATGATACCGTTGAAAATTACGGCGCGAACGTCCTTTTCCAATACAAT
>JAFZIQ010000157.1 GCA_017554285.1 Selenomonadaceae bacterium | reverse complement strand
GCTGGTCGCGACGGTAAAAAATCCTCAATATCAATGGACGGAAGAAGAATTGCTCAGCTCAATCCGTTCGTCGATAGTCAACAAGCAAGAGGGCGCATCTTATGACATAACGCGGCTTAAGGACGCCAACATCACGGCAAATAATGTGACGTTGACGGGCGCGGGCGTCGGCACTAACTCCAAAGAAACTACGAAGATTACAATGTCCGAACTTCGCGTAAAAGCAAATGAGACGGCTAAAGAGAAATCTGCGCGGCTTGAGAAGTTAAGCATGTTGTCGAACGTCGAGGCGGAGGACGTTAAAGTCAACTTCGTTCTCGACACGGACGGCAACCCTGTAAAGCAGACAGTTACGCAAGTCACTTTCAGACACGACGCGAAAAACGGCTACTATATCGACGAGACAAAAAGCAATTACATTCGCTATCGCAATGACGCCGACGGCAACTTGATGAAGTACAGCTACGACAAAGACTTAAAGCAAATCGGAGACGCGGTTAAGGTCGCCAAAGACGCCAACGGCAACTACGACTTTAGCGATATAATTGATGACTCCAAGACCAAGATCATAGAGAATAAAGAAATTGAGTCGTTCGAGATAAGCGGCAAGATACCTGTCGGAATAAATGCAACGGGCAACATCACGATTAAGGCGACGGGCAAGGAAGGCGTTTACATAGCGGGACGCAACAAGGGCGTCAAGATAACCGAGACAAACAACCCGAACAACGACGTTTACAGCCCGCTGAACATAAACAAAATCGAGACCACCGAAATCGACAACAACTATCAAGATGTTCGCATAGTCGGCGCGAAGGGCATATTCAACACGGCTGACAGCGGCGAAAATGTTATCGGCAAAAACTTAGTCTTGGTCGGCGGCAACGGCGCAATCGGCACGCAGGAAAAACCGTTTACAGTTCGCTTGACGGGCGATTTACTCGACGCACGCGCCAACGACGAAATCAATCTTAACAGTGTCGGCGGAAATGATTTCAGGGTAAGTGCCATTTATTCGCCGAAAGCAGTCCGCATAACTACCGACAAAGACAGCAGGATTGAACACAGCTCATACTATGACGAAATAGACGAAGCCTATATAAACACGCCCGAATTGACGTTGAACAGCAAATTGGGCACCTCTGGTTTAATTATCAGACCGCGTGAAACGACCGTTTTAAATCTTAAAGGCGGCGGCAAATTTTATATCAAGGGCATTTATGACGGCACGATTAATCTTAACGACATCAGCGGCACAGTCGAAATCAGCTCCGAAGGTTCGGTTAAGCAGACGGCAAACGGCGCGAACAGTTTAACCGAAATAACGGTTGCGGCGGACGGCGACGTAATTTTAGACGGCAAGAACAATAGACTTGACGCGATAACTATCGGAAAAATCGGCGGCAACTTCGAGCTGAAAAACGATTCGGACAAGTTGACGGCAGATTTCAAGGAAAAATTGACGGGCAAAGTAGGAATCACTCAGCGCGGCGATATTGACTTGACGGGAGCGGTAAGCGGCTCCGTGTTGAGCTTAACGTCGGAAAAGGGCAATATAATTTCGACGGGCGGCTTACAGGCGGCTGATGAAATAAAACTTAGCAGCGCGACCTTTACGCACAAGGGCGAAGTTCATACCAATAAACTTTCGATTGCAACCGATAACGGCGTCAAGATAGACAACACGGAAAATTCTTTCAGCGAATTGGAAATTTCGAGCCGCGACGGTAAAGCTATCAACGGTTCAGTCGAAGTTACGATTAAGGCTGACAAATTCGCGCCGACTATTAAGAATGACATTACGGGCGACGTGACGTTGATGAACACCAAGACAGGCGGCTTGCTTTCCTTCGGAGACGGCGAAACGATAAACATTGGCGGAAACTTTAATGCGGATTCTGCAGGCGACTTTGAATACGGCTCCACATTGTTGGCGGGCAAAGATATAGATATAAGAGCGAAGCAGAACATTTACAGGCGAGCGGGCACGGCAGGTTATTTCGGCACGACGGGCAAAATAACATTCAACATCGATAACACCGGCAACGGCAATAAAATCGGTACGTTTGAAAATCCCATTATGATAGCCAACTCCGCCGCGAAGACCGACGGCTTGACAATTTACGGCGAAACTCACATCAAAGGCGTTAATGACGGCATATTGACGATCGGTATGGTCAGCACCGATAAAGACGTAAGCATAAGCTCCGAAGGTTCAATCGTGCAAGCCGACAGCAACGACGTAAAAAAATCAATCTACGCAAATAAACTCACAATCGCGGCGGCTAAGGATATTATTTTGGACAACACGAAAAACAAAGTTGACACGCTTGTACTTAACACGTTAAACGACACGAAAAATACCGGCGACGTTAAAATAAATGTCGAGTATTCGTCCAAAAAAGATTTGACGGTGGAAGGAAACTTCAAGACGAGCGGCAACATTGATATAGTTTCGTATAACAAACCGCTGACGTTAAACGGCAATATCGAATCGGATAAAAATATCAACTTGACGGCGGACTATGTTAAACTTGCGGGCAAAGTCGCGACGCCCAATCTTGAGGTAACGACGAACAAGGGCTTGGAAATGAACAACGACGCGAATGCAGTTAAAGAGTTGACAGTTAAAAGCAACGGCGAACAAATTAACGGCTCTGTATCGGCGACGCGCAATTTTGAATTTCCCGATGAGGAGCCTGACAACGTTAATTTGGATGACTACACATTTTCAGCGCGAATCCTCAATAAGGTTGCGGGCGACTTAACGCTTAACTCGAACGGAATAGTCTCCTTAAACGGTTTCAATGGCGATACGTTTTTAAAGACGTTGGAAGTCGACGGCAATGTAACGTTGGATACGGGAATAGGTTTCATTACGGCAAGACCGATTTCGGCGAAAAAAGACATTAACATACTTTCGCGTTATGGCGGAATGTTCGTAATAAATCTTGACTCCGCCAAAAACCCTGAGACTTTGAAGGCAAATAAGAATGTAAACCTGAGCGCGGCTGACAGTATCGATATAGACGGGCGAATATCGGCAGGTAAAAACATTACAGCAAAGTCGCAGACAGACGGGATAAACATTTTCGACAAAGCGTATTTGTCTGCGGGCAAGGAACTTGAGCTGACCGTCGGCGAAGGCGATATAAATGTAGAAGGCTCGGCGACTTCCACCAAAGGCAATGTGAAAATTAAAATTGACAATGGCAACCTCAACATAACAAACAAGTTGAAGGCGAAAAACGGCAATATAGACGCAACGATTGGCGAAGGCAACATACAAATCGGCGAATATACGCCCGATGTCGAGACGGTAATTGCCAACGGCGATATAAACATTACGACAGGCTACGGGACAGTCGTAATAAATGGAAAAACCACGTCGGATTCGGGCGAAATAGTCATCGCGAAAAATTCGGTTAAAACCGTTTCAAATTGCGAGGCTGAAAATTACTTTGACGAAAACACTTCAACTTTATTCGACGCCGCCGACTCAAGCGAAAAAACAACTGAACCGAACGACATTGAGATAAATGCTGAATTGAAAGCAAATCATTCGGTATCGATAACGACCGAAGACGGCGACATTAATATAACCAAGAGTATAACGGTAACAAACGGCGATATAACGATAGCGACTTCGGACGGCGATATTAAAATAGCCGATAACGGCTCGGAAGATATGCTGTCGGCTCAAAATGATTTGGATATTCGGACTGAAAACGGCGCGATTACCATTTCGGGCAAAATCAAGACTCAAGACGGAGATATAACTTTAGCTTCGAGTCACGACACGTATGAGGCAGGGCAAAAAGGTATAACGGTTGAGGAAACCGGCGCGATAAATCCCGGCAGAAATCTTTACTTGAACGTCACCAACGGCGATATTGAGTTCAAGAAAATTTCGGCTGATAATGTGGGCATTGCGGCAATTAATGGCGACGTAACGGGCGACACGGTTAAGGCGGACGACACAATCCACATTGAGCTTGAGGGCGGCGACTTGTACTTAAATCTCGCGCAGAGTAAAGGCGTCGCTATTCTTACCGGCGACGGTTCAAAATCCTCCGTTAAGACGATTAAATCCGATTCGGTGAATGTTGACCGAAACGCCGTAACTGTCGGCAGAATACTACCCTACAGGAGCTATTCCGGAAATTCATCACCTTTCAGACCGTCATCGTCAAGCAAAATTAATTTTAACAATGAAGTCAGCAATGTATTTGACAATCCATTTAACAATAACCTTGCGAGTAACAGAAATTCATTCGCGACTTTGGGCACTACGTCAACGCGCAACGGTTCGGGCGTAACTTATTGGCAAAATGCGACTTCAACCGCCGCTCCGAGCTATTCATTTGATAATTTCGCGAGCGTTGCGGACGATATGGGCTACAGATTGGGTAAAAATTACTTTGAAGTTAGATTTGTCCCGACGTGGCTTGAAAAAGAATTCATGAGCATAGACTTTGACTATAGCTTTGACAATTTCGGAATAAAAAATGCTACTGAGGACGAATTAACAATCGACTAGTATGCTTTACAACTTTTGATAGAATAAGTTCTATAAAAAAACCCCTTCCGATTTGGAGGGGGTTAATTTTTTTCATTTGCCGATTGAAATATCAGCCTCGAACATTCTGTTCCAAGTAAATCGAACTCGGATATTGTCATTGCCCGTGAAGTTGGGTAAATTTCTTTGTGCAAATTCTCCAAGCAAAGCCGCACAACTGTCCTCTGCGGAATAACGTTTATCATTTAAGAATTCGTAGCGACCGTCGCCCGCAATCCAATCGAGCTGACTTGATACGACATTCCGAACGTTGGCTTGATAAGCCCAATCATCAAGGTATCTGTGCAATAACAATTCGTCAACAGAATTATCCTTCATGCGAGCCGATAAAATTCCGGTGCTTAATGCAAAGCCGCTTGAATTGGTCGGAGTATTCCAACCCGAATACGCTCGAATTTTGAAAAGCAATCCGCGCCTTTTAAGTTGCTCCATAAGCGCATTATCCGAGCCGTTCGCAAAAGCAACGTCGGCAATTATAACTCTGCGTTCATTGTCGATATAATCTTGAACCGCGTCGACAAAAAATTGAGTTCCTTCGCGAGCCGAGCCGTTATTAATTTCGTCATTAGCCTCAAAAGTTTTGCCGTCAGGATTTGTATTGACTGCAAGAATAAAATCTGCGCGGTCTTCGTCTTGAGTAAAAGTTGCGCCCGCAGCGGCTATCGCCGAATTAATAGAAGTGTCAATGTCTTCGTCAGAATAAGCCGGTATCGTCTGTCCGCCGCGTCCGAAATTATACTTAACAAATATTTTCGGTGAAGTATTCGACTGCTTATTGACTGCACGCGTCAACATAACAAGTCCGATTTCATCTATGCCCGCCGTCGTGATATATTGATTTATGCCAAGCCCTCTGCCGTATTCAACGAGCTTGCGCCCTTCATTGTGCGTTTGAGAATAGGGCGCGTTATCGTCTCTGCCCAGTAATAAATAGCTGAACGTTTTGTTGCGGGCGTAGTCGATTAATTTTTTATTGGCATCAAAATTTTTCTCGCGACGCCCCATCCAATCTTCAATCGCCTTTTGAGGAATCAGCCGTTGCAGAAAATTAAATTCCTTAATCTCACGCGGCGTCAAACCTTCCAATTCCTGCTTATCCATAAGCTCGGTTAAGCGGAAAATATTCGTTCCGTAATAACGATAATAATCCGGCTCTTCATAGCCCGACGCCAAACCCGTTCGCGGTGTGCGCATTACCGAGCCGAAAACATACAGCGGCAATTTCTTATGCTTCTTGCGAAACTCATTAAACAAATCTGCGCGAGCCAAAATTTCATCGGCGTCGTATTCGTGTTTACGCGAGCCGATTAAACTTCCATACAACAAGGCGTCCGAAGAAATGACTGCCGCAGTTATATCTTTCTTGGCATTTTTATTCAGCCAATCCCATAACAAATCCGGGTCGCCTAAATTCTCTCTGTCGCCCAAAAGTTCAATCGGTGGCGAGACTACAACCCAGCCCGCCTTTTCCAAAACTTCAATCGTTTGCTTGTTGACAATCGGGCGGCTGTCGTGCGGTATGTACAAAACTTTTTCCTGAATTTTTTTCTTCTTAGCCGCGCAATCGTTCATTCCCGCGCAGATTATCATCATTAATACCAAAAAACTCGCCGCAACTCGTATTAGAAAATTCTTTCTGATAGTATCACTTCCCAAATCATTCTTGATGAAAGGCTCGCATTTCTTCCCATAACTCCTGCGCCTGTTCATAAGCTCTGTAATCCTGATTTCGCGCCGACGGATTATGTATGACTTTGGAAAGATATTCTACTGCCTCATTCGGCTCGTTAAGTCGTCGGTGAATCGTGGCAAGAAGATAATGGACTGTGCATTCCGTCAAATTTTCCGTCGGGAAATGCTCCGTTTCCAAAGCCTCTTTATAAAGCTTCTCAGCCTTTTTAAGAAATGTTGCTTCCAATTCTTTGTCGCCGTCGTCACGATAAAGCCACGCCAGTTGATGTGTGAACTTCGCCCTTTTGGACGCCTTGCCGCTGATTATATCCAGATACCTTAACGCCAAACGATAAGATGTTAATGCATATTCAATCGTGCGCTCTTCGGTAAACGGAATTTTAATTTCTCTGTTAAGCAAAACCTTGCGAAGAATATTCAAATGACGGTTAGGCATTCGCGTCATAAAAGTTTTTTCGTCAGCCGCAAAGCCGCAATTCTCGCAAATCCAAATCGTGTAGTAGTAAAGATTAAAATCGGAGAAATGCGCACAACCGTCATCATCAACGCTTGAAGGCTTGAGTCTTGAACGAGTTTTCATAACGCGAGTTTTTTCTTCGCAAACAGGACATGTTCTGGTGGTTAAAAAATTCTTTTCAAGCATAAAATCTCCTTAGGGAACAGGGACAGGGAACAGGGAGCAAATTTTTCTGTTCCCTAATCCCTAACCCTTGGTTCCTGCTTCCTTACCTCAAATATTTTTCGCAAAGGGCTTTAAGCTGAGGAGCCGCGCCCTCCGAAATGTAATCCGGCTTCAGTCTCCAAGCCCAATTTGCGCCGACCGTGCCCGGTGTATTCATTCGATTTTTGCTGTCGAGTTTCAAAATATCTTGCATGGGTACAATCGCAAAACGTGAACTTGACGCATAAGCAAATTCAATCAGCTTTTTGCAAACGTCATCGGGACGGCGGACATCGGCTCCGATAAGCGCGGCAATCGTTGCCTTGCTGTCATTGTCGACATCTTCCATAAACCAACCGACCGTCGTATTGTTATCGTGCGTGCCCGTGTAAGTTATGCTGTTTTCGGGCGGCACAAAGCCCATTCGACCATATTCATTAAAATGCAATTCAAAATGCAAGACCTTCATGCCCGGGAAGCCGCAATCTTCGCGAAGTGCCTCAACCTCGTCCGTTATAACTCCCAAATCCTCCGCTACAATCTGCGCGTCGCCGATTTCCTTTTTAATCTCGTTGAATAACTTCAAGCCGGGACCTTTAATCCATTCGCCGTCAATCGCAGTCTTAGCGTCGCCGTCAATCGACCAATAAGCCTCAAACCCTCTGAAGTGGTCAACCCTAACAATGTCGACAATCTCATAAATCCTCTTGAAACGAAGTTTCCACCATTTGTAATGAGTCTTAGCCATTTCGTCCCAATCGTATTGAGGATTGCCCCAAAGTTGTCCCGTAGCACTGAAATAATCGGGCGGTACTCCCGCAACTTTTTCGGGATGTCCTTCCTCGTCAAGCTGGAATTCTTGTTGATTAGCCCACGCGTCCGCGCTGTCCGCAGAAACAAATATCGGCATGTCGCCCATAATCTGAATCCCGCGTTCCAATGCATACTTATGAAGTTTATCCCATTGCTCCGCGAAGATGAATTGCTCAAACTCCGTGAATAAAATTTCGTCGGCAAGTTCTTTCTTGAGAGCCGCCAAAACTTTTTTATCGCGCTGTTTGATTTTCAAATCCCATTCAATCCAATACGCGCCGCCGTTTTTCTTCTTAATCGCCGCGAACAACGCATAATCTTCCAGCCAATACTTTTGCTCCGCGCAGAATGTCTTAAACTCTTTTTCGAGGGCGGCATCTTTTTTAATCTTAACCTTGAAATTCTCAAAAGCTTTGGCAAATGCCGCGTTCTTGAGTTTCGCAACGGTTTCAAATTCAACATGCTTTGTTTTTGCGAGCCGGAGCGGAACTTTTATATCCGATTCTTTGAGAAGCCCCTCCTCAATCAACTTATCGATTGAAATTATCATGGGATTGCCCGCGAATGCCGACGGCGATTGATAAGGCGAATATCCGTAGCCGACGGGATTAAGCGGCAATATTTGCCAAATACTTTGCCCCGCAGATTTCAAGTAATCGACAAATTCATAAGCCTCTTTGCCCAAATCGCCGATACCGTATTTGCTCGGCAAGCTGGTCGGGTGAAGGATAATTCCTGCGCGGCGGTCGTAATTCTGTTGTTGAGGAACGTGATGCAATAAAATTCCTTCGAGCGGCTCAAGTTTAAAGCTGACACGTCCGCGACTTACGGGATATTTTTTCTTGGGATTATCGGGGTCGAAGGCGTCAACAAAAACGCCGTTTGCAAAGTCGCTTACGTCGAATGAAACTTCTTTGGCGCGAGTTTTGGCTCTGTTAAATGCGACAAGGAAAACATCATTATTTGCCTCGTGCCCGAAAACGTCATGACCGTTGCGAATCACGCGGGCATAAGCAACTATATCGCCCTTCGACGGCAGAGGCAAAATTTCGCCTGTCTGCAAAGCCATATTTTCATTGCGCATGGCGATATATTTCTTGTAAATCGCAAGCAAATCTTTATCGCCGCCGTCCCAAGGATATGGTCTGCGATTTGTCGGGTCTTTAAAGCCCTGCATACCGATTTCATCACCGTAATAAATGCAGGGAACGCCCGGATAAGTCATTTGCCACAGAGCCGCCATTTTCAAACGAGCTTTGCCGAGTTTTTCGGCGTCCGCGTCGAGTTTAAATCGGGATTGTTCATAAGCCGGCATTTGATCATAATACGGAGCCTCGCCGAAAATTGTCATCGGGCGCATTATGTCATGACTCGCGATTAAATTCATCATCGCATAGAAATTTTCTTTGGGATAATTTTCGCGCAAACTCTCCATGCGTCGCATACAAAGTTCGCCGTCAATGTCGCCCAAAATAAAATCGAAAATATGCGCCCGCAACGGATAATTCATCGCCGAATCCATTTCGTAGCCGCAAAGATATTGACGCTGGACGCCGTAAGCAATCTTATTCGAGGCGTCTTCCCAGACTTCGCCGATCATGACGGCATCGGGATTAATTTTCTTCAACTCGGAGAAGAATAAACGCGAAAATTCTGCGGGCAATTCGTCTATAACGTCGAGACGCCAACCGCTGATTCCTTCGCGCATCCAATGTTTCAAAACACTGTCCTTGCCGCGAATTATAAAATCCATATAGGACGGAGTTGTTTCGCGGACATTGGGCAACGTGTGAAAATTCCACCAGCTGTCATAATCGGTAGGATAATTTTTGAATTCATACCAATCATAGTAAGGCGAATTTTTGGATTGGAACGCGCCGACCGAATCATATTTGCCCTTGCGATTGAAATAGATACTGTTGGAACCCGTGTGACTGAATACGCCGTCAATGATTATGCGAATGCCCTTTTCCTTAGCCGTGTCGATTAAATGTTTGAAGTCCTCATTTGTGCCGAGTATCGGGTCGATTTTGTGATAATCGCCCGTGTCGTAATGGTGATTGCTTTCCGACTCGAACACGGGATTAAAATAAATCGCGGTAATGCCCAACTCTTTAAGATAATCCAATTTCTTCTCGACGCCGCGCAGATTCCCGCCGAAAAAGTCATAGGCAATAATTTCCTTGCTCTCAACGTCTTTGAAATAAACGGGATCATCTTTCCAACTCGCATGATAAACCGCGCCTTCTTTTTCGACAATCTCATTGCCGTCGCGATAAAATCTGTCGGGGAAAATCTGATACATTACCGCATGTTTAAACCAGTCGGGAGTTTTCGCGCCCTTCTGATAGACAGTGATTTGAAATGCGGGCGGTTGATGATCGTACAGTTCGCCGACACCGCCGAGCAATTCGCGGTTGTTGCCGTAATAGTAAGTCTTGCCTTCGGAGACGATTATAAAATAGTACCAAAGCAAGCCGCCTTTATCGGGCATTTTGACGGCAAGCGAATAAAATTTTTCTTCGGACTTGTCGTCGCGAGTGGTGAGGTTCGACCATTTTTCGCCCGCGCCTTCAGTCCACGTATGCAACAAGACTTGTTTGATAACGGCGGCAGTTTTAATGCGAATGCCGAGCCGCATAACAGAGCCTGCCTCAGCCGCGCCTATTATCGATCGATAATAAATGTTCTGCGAGTTGTGCAATACGTTTTTCTTTTCAATCATAAACTCAACTCCTTAATTTTTAGGGACTAGGGATTAGGGAACGGGGAACAGATTTTTCTACTCCCTAATCCCTGTTCCCTGTTAAACGCCAAGAGTAATTCAAGATAATTGCCCATGTCAACAAATTCTTCCCATTGCGAACTTACACGCTGATTTTCCATAATCTGTCGGATAAAGCTTACGCAATTTTGATGAACTTCATCGACAATCGGATAAGGCAAACTCAAAATCGGCGGCAATGAATTCAGCATCATCATTATTTCGGCGTAATTCATTTCCGTAGAATGCGTTTTATCTATGAGGCGCAGAGAAGTTTCTTCCAAAAATTTTCCGCGAGTATCTTTCGGGAAATTACGCTTTAAAATACCCGCCAATGCCCGACACGTCAAAAAAGTTTCCAACTTGCCTTGAAAAAATTCTTCGGGGACATTCGGACGCACGGCGGGCAATAAAATTTCCTCAAGGACTTTGTAATATTTTTCGCGCTCAAACGGCGGCGGCTGATTGTAACTTTCTATGCGAATTCCCTGATAGCTCAAAATATCGTCGTCGGTCTCCGTCTTTTCAAACTCAATTTGATTTTTATAGTAGTGATTGAGGACGATTTTATCGGTGACCGGCTCGCAACCCCAATAGGGGACGCGCCCGCCCTCCGAGTTGACGGCGAATGTCCCTTCAAAATAAAAAGCAAAATGCGGATTGACAATGGAACGGATATAACGCGGATTTGCAATCGTCTTGACGAAAATATTTCCTGCGGGCGGAGTTTCTTCCGCAGGAGGCACAAACCAATTACGCGGAGCGCGTTGAGTAAAACTTTCCAGAACGCCGTTTTCGGAATCTGCTTTTGGCGGATTATTTGAGCCGAAGACTTGCCAATTAACAACCAAGCCTGCCGCTCGCGGGTCTTTGGATAAAATTTCGTCGACGACCTCAACGATACTCTGATTGGTTTTCGGGAAAATAAATTCGTTGCAATCAATGAAAGCCATATATCGGCTTGCGAATTTGAAACGGCGCACGGCGTCATTGTAAACGGGAATCTGCATAAGCTCACCCGATACAGAAAAATAATCGACGAGTTCCGCCTCAATATACGGCTCCAAAATTTCGCGAGTGTCATCGGTACTTTCGTTATCATAGATATAAAAGTGGTCGACGCCCGCCACCAAATGATAATTCAACCACTCTTCAAGATAACGCGCCGCGTCCTTGATAATCGCCACAATCGATAAATCATGCAGGAAAAATTTCTTATCAACCATAAAATCACCCCCTGAAAAAGGCTATTTCACTTTTTTTGCTTACAACCCTTTTTTTATTCGACAAAAAATTTTTTCGGGCTTGATTCTGAATGCGGGTTGCGTTATATTAAAAAAAATCTTTTAAACAAGGAGTATCATATGAAGAAAGTTTTTTGTTCAATGCTTTTGGTTTTACTAACAACGTTTTTTATTGGTTGCAGTGACGCGAAAAAGCCTAACGACCCTAATCAAATTCCGACCGAAGTCGCTACTGAAGAAAATTCTGATAAGCCCGCGCAGGTCGCTGAAGATACAAAAACTCCCGAAGATAAATCCGATAAACCTTCGACTCCGCCGCAGGACGCGCAAGCGGGCAAAGATTATATTTTGGCTGATGATAATTTATCCAATCTTCAGCTCGACGACCCGACCAAGCCTGTTTATGACAAATACATTTTATGGGAGCGGCAGGAAAAAGGTTTGCCGATTGTCCTGCCTGACCTTGAGCCTTATTACGCCGAATCAACAGTTTACTTAACTTTTGACGACGGTCCGGACAATAAGATTACACCGCAAATTTTGGACATTCTCAAAGCCGAAGGCGTCAAAGCAACTTTCTACGTCTGCGGCAACATGGTTGAAACTTATCCCGAAGTTTTAAAAAGGATTTTTGACGAAGGACACGCCATAGGCAATCACAGTTACAATCACCGCTACGATCAAATTTACGCAAGTCCTTGGAGTTTCATGGAGCAGGTTATTCAAACCGACACCGCCATTAAAAATGTTATCGGCGTTCGTCCGTTTATAATCCGTGCACCGGGCGGCGTCGGCATGTTCAGCGCAAATTATTGGACGATGATTGAGGATTGCGGCTACGTCGAACACGATTGGAACGCCTTAACCGAAGACGCCACGCCGTCCAGACCCAATGCCTCAACGCAAATTAATAACGTCCTTAAATATCTGGGCGATAATCCGCCAGAATCGGTTATTATCCTCATGCACAGCAACAGCGATAAAACCGAGACAGTTAAGGCTTTGCCTGAGCTGATTCATTTTCTGCGCGACTGGGGATATAAATTCGGTGTCGTGACTCCCATGACTCCGCAACCTTGGTAATTCTGAAAATAAATAAAATCTCCCGCCGATTTCCTGACGGGAGATAATTTTTGGCTGTAGATTCTGTAAATTGATTTCACGCTGCATTTTCTTCCTTTAACACATAACGCATATACATCGGAATTTTCTCAATGGTCTTATCCAGACGGGGATTCTTTCTCCAAAGATTGTACTTGTGCAACTCGGATTCGGATCGCCCGCTCTTGAAAAATTGGTAAACTCCCTTTGAAAAATCTTGAGTAAAGAGATAGTACCGTTTCCCATTCGAGATGAGGTAGAAATGGAGCTTTTCGTTGAGCTTGTTGACTGTAATTTTGTTCTTCATGAGCCAATCCTCCTATGAAAGATTAATGAAAGAAATTTCCTTCCGCTATTGTAATCGATTTTTTTAAGCTTGTCTATAAGCGAAAAGCGATTCTTAACCAAAAAATAATCATTCTTAATCCGGCTCTAAAGGACAAATTAAATCTAATTTTAATCCTTCCTTAATGACAAACGCGGAAAAACTTTGTAGAATTATCACAACACAGAACAGCAAAAATTTTTCTGAGGAGGGGATTGATATGCCGCTGATATTGGCACTAATCGGAATCGCTTTGGATGTGCCGCACGAAATTGTCGGCGGCTTACTGGCGATATTTCTGATTAAAGAATTGGCTTAAAGGAAGTGATTTCGTTGAAGAAATTTTTAAGAGGCTTGACCGCTCTGATGATTTGCGGCGTGTTAAATTTTGGGCTGACGAATAACGCGCAAGCGGCAGAAAATGATTCTGCAATCGGATTAAGCGGAACAGAGTCACAAGAATTGGCAAGTCATCATCACCGCAACCCGCCGCCTCCGCGAGGAGATCATTGGGGGCACAGACCGCCGCCTCATCACGGCGATTATTGGAACGATTATCCGCCGCCTCCGCCACGTCGCGGCGATTACAGAAACGATTATCCGCCGCCTCCGCCACATCACGAACACAGATTGCCACCACCTCATCACGATTGGTAAATTTAATCGATAAACATAGCGTAAAAAGGGAAGTCAGCCCCGCGCTCGCTTTCCTTTTTCCTTGTTTCGGAGGAAATAAATGAAAAATGCCGCCATAGTTTTAGCGACACTTGCGATTATAATTTTCACGGCGGGCGAAGTCGATGCGGCAGATTTTAAAATCGACTCGGATAAAAATTTCGTCGAGCAAAGAAGAAGCAGTATACCAATGAAAATTCCGCGCAGGTTTTTGGAACCGCCGCGAGAAATTTACAGAAAACGTCAGCCCGTTCGCCCGACACCACATTATTACCCAAAAGATAAGCCTAAGCCCTTTCGCAACATTCGCGGCGGCAGTCGAGGACATTTCAGACCGCCTCTGCCACCATTCAGGTAATAAATATTTTTAACAAGGAATGAACTCCAATGAGAAGGTTAGCGAAAAATTTAATATTGGCGACGGCAGCAGTCAGCGCAATATTCCTCGTTGACCTTTCGCATGTCGAAGCAATCACTCAAGAAAAAATTTGTACTTATGAAGATTCAATGCAGTGTTTAGATTTTTGGTCGAAGTTTCGAGATACGGTAATGCCCGACCCGGATGAACCGCAGAATAATAATCCGCCTAAAGAGGAAGAGCCGCCTAAAACCGAACCGCCTCCAAAACCCGCGCCGGCTCCCAAACCTGCGCCCGCTCCCAAACCTGCGCCTGCTCCGAAACCTGCACCAGCTCCCAAACCCGCAAATTAATCTTTGAAACCTTTGGTCGTAACGTCGCGGATTTCAAATTTCCTTTGGACGCGACCATAACCGTTTTTGACTTCCATATAATAACTTGCTTTTTTCCGATAATCGGCGACAGGATCGTTGCCGATTTTTTCTTGGTAAGTCAAAGTATTTTCCGCATGAGCCGAAGTGAATCCGAATAAAATTTTCAGCGGAAGAGTTTTGCCTTGACGCGGGATAACAGAATCGTCGGCAATGTTAAGCGGATAATAAGCTCCGTCGACTTGGACAAGCAACATCGGCGCAATCTTATTTATGAAAGTTCCTTCGGGCGGCATGGCAAGCGGATAATCCCCGTCAGGCAGAGCAATCAGCTTGCCATTTTTTATATAACCGAGCGCGTCCGACGGCAAAATTTCTTTATGCCAACTCGGCGGCGTATTCGATTTCGGAATAAGTACCGTCGCAAATGCCGACAACATAAACACCGCAACCGCTATAAAATAAAACTTCCGTGAAAACTTTCGGAACTCATTTTTCTCCGCGTCGATAAGTTTCTGCAACTCTTTTAAGTCGTTCATTTCATAAACTGCCCGGGATAAATAACTCGATTAGAATTTTCGGTAATGTCCTTGATAATGTCCTTATCGGGCTTGCCCAAAACCCAGCCGAGAGTTTTAATTTCGGCGTGCATGGCAACTTTCTGTTCGCGAACGTCGTCGCCCGACTTGAAACAAATCTGCTTATAGTTAGCCAGCATTTGACGATAACGGGCGTTAATCTCCTGAATCGACCGCAATTTATTCGGCGGATTGTTGTAACGCTCAATCGTCTTTAAAATATCTTCGGGTAATTTCTCAGCCATTTTTTCTCCTCCTTAAATGTAAGTAAATAAAAATCCCTGCGGCAATCGTGAAGGCAACGACGCTCGTAACCTGCGCGGACTTGAGTAAACCGAAAAATAAATCCGTGTAATCGCCGCGCAGAAATTCCAAGAAAAATCTCGCCGTCGCATAAAGCATAACATACAGCGCGAAACATTGACCTTTAACGTAATTCGTACAACGGAAAATCAACAGCAAGGCAAATATAACAATGTCAAGCTGACACTCCCAAACTTCGGCGGGGAAAAGCGGTTGCGCTCCGTAAGTCCGATAAGCAAGCGTAGTATCGGGATAAATGATTCCGAAATTGCCGCCCGTCGGAGCACCAAAGGCGTCGCCGTTCAAAAGATTTGCGCAACGTCCCAAAGCTTGACCGAGCACAATAACGGGAGCCATAAGGTCGGCAAGATGAATCACATCAAGCCCTTTGGTTTTGGCGTAAAGTGCACCCGCCGTCACGCCTAAGATTATTCCGCCTTGAACAGCCATGCCGCCTTGCCATACGTTTAAAATCTCGTCGAGATGATTTTGGTAATAATCCCAGTCGAAAAAAAATACGTCCCAAAGTCTCGCGCCAAGCAAGCCGAAAAAGCCGCCGATTAATCCAATGTCAATTATAAATTTTTCATAGCCGCGCCCGTCAACTTTAGTCATGAAGTAACCGACGCCCGTCGCCAAAAAAATCGACAGCGATAAAATCACTCCATAAGACCGAATCGGGAAATCGCCGACATAAAATAAAAATTGGTGCATCTATTTTCTCCAAAATTTTTATAGCTATTATAACAGGCGGCGAAAATTTTTAAAAGGATTTATCGCCGGCTTGAAGAATTTCGGCTATAATTTTTGTTGGTTAAAGGAATTTTAAATGGCGCGTCGAAGTCAAAAGCGGCAAGCAAGTTAAATCAGAAAATTTTTTGTGGAGGGATAAGGTTTTGGCATTTTTTTTGATAGTGCCGAGCGTTATGGGCGTCAGTGCATTGCTGATACGTGCATTCGCAAAGAGACTGGGGCTGAAAATTTATTACAGAACTCTGATTGCGACAGCCCTGTTGTCATTTATTGTCATTTTCTCGGCGGTTTTTCTTTCGCACATCCCCGATAAAAAATTTCTCTTGTACTTAGGTATTTTAATTTTATCGGCGTCCGCTTTGCTCACGGCAATAAATAATTTCCTGATAAAAAAGCAACGAGCCGAAGAAAAGGATTTTACCGAACAAGTCAAGGCGGCTTACGCGGAAGAATTAAAAAAAGATTCTGCCAAGTCGGTTGTCGAAGAAGCCATTGTACCCGTCGACAAGTTTGAATGGAGCAACGAAAATCCTCCGGTTGAAGAAAAAGTTTCCGAGCCTGTCGAAGATACAAACTTAGTCGAACCCGTCGAAACAAAAGTTTTGCCTGTCATTGAAGATACAATCGCCGTTGAAGCCGTAAAAGAAAATTCGGCTATTGAAATCACGGAAAAAGTAATTGAGTCTGTTGAAAGTTCCGCGTTGCAGGAAGATTTCCCGTTTGAAAAAGTTTTTAAACCATTGGCGGAAGTTAAGGCGGAGGCAGTCGCGAAAGTCCTTGAAAGTAAAGACGCTCAACCTTTCGAGGAGCCTAAGCCCGAAGAAAATTTCCCGTTGTTGGACGCCTTCAAACCATTAGACCAAGCTAAATCGGAGGCGGTTGAAAAAGCTTTAAGCGATGAAGATTCCCAGCCGTTCGAGGAACCCAAGCCCGAAGAAAATTTCCCGTTGCAAGAGACTTTCAAGCCGCTTGAAAAAGTGAAGATTGAGGCATTGGAAGAAATTTCAAAGCCGACCGCCGAATTGTCAGAGCTTGACCCGATTCAGTTGGAAGAAGAAATTGCCAAACCGAGTATCGAATCAACAGCGATTGAGCAACCGCAAGTTGAAGAAATTATTCCTGATGAGAATGTTGAATCAGCAACGATTGAGCAATCGCAAGCCGAAGAAATTATTCCTGATGAGAATGTTGAATCAGCAACGATTGAGCAATCGCAAGCCGAAGAAATTATTCCTAATGAGACTGTCGAATCGGAAACCGTTGAGCAACCGCAAGCCGAAGAAATTATTTCCAATGAGACTGTCGAATCGGAAACCGTTGAGCAATCGCAAGCCGAAGAAATTATTTCCAATGATACTGTAGAATCAGAAACTGTTGAGCAACCGCAAGTTGAAGAAATTATTCCTAATGAAACTGTCGAATCGGCAATGATTGAGCAATCGCAAGCCGAAGAAATTATTTCCAATGATACTGTAGAATCAGAAACTGTTGAGCAATCGCAAGTCGAAGAAATTGTTTCCAACGAGACTGTCGAAGCGGAAACTGTTGAGCAATCTCAAGTCGAAG
>JAFZIQ010000156.1 GCA_017554285.1 Selenomonadaceae bacterium | reverse complement strand
GTCGCGAGTTCGAGCCTCGTTTTCCGCTCCAATTTTTTTGAAAGCAAGTTGGTAACCGAACGGTTCAAGTGGATCCGTAGCTCAGTTGGTTAGAGCAACCGGCTCATAACCGGTCGGTCCTAGGTTCAAGTCCTAGTGGATCCACCAACTTAAAATAAATGACTCTGTAGCTCAGCTGGATTAGAGTATTTGACTACGAATCAAAGGGTCGGGGGTTCGAATCCCTCCAGGGTCGCCAGTCGGGTAGGTAGCGAAGTGGCTAAACGCGGCGGACTGTAAATCCGCTCCTTCCGGGTACGATGGTTCGAATCCATCCCTGCCCACCATTAAGAAAATTACAAGTGTCGTCGAAAGGCGGCACTTTTGCTTTACGAACGAAAAAAGCGATTGCCCAAAACGGACAGTCGCTTTTCTGATTCATTCAACAAAAATTTTGCCGTTCAAATTCATTCGTCTAAAGAGGCTCCGTTAAGTTCGTCTGCGCGTTTGTCGAAACGGCTCATGATTTCGTCATACGTGTCTTTTGTAATGGAAGGCATGTTGTCTTGTCCCGTTGCGTCTTTCCACGTTATGCCGGCTTGTTTAAAGCCCTCTTCGACAGCCGCTTTCATCTGCGAAAGTTTTTCGGGATCACTGCCCGCCAGCAACGACGCCAAATCAAAAATACGAGTTGAAACGGCGTCAACCGACCAAGCTCCGCCCGGCGCAATAGCCTTAGCCGCATCTTCGGGATTTGTTGCGACTTCCGGCAAGGCAAAGCGAGCCGCTTCAACCTCAACGCCGCCGAAATTCAAAATACCCATGCCTTCGTCGAGCCAGCCTTGAAGTTTGTCGTTCGATTCGGTCAACGCTTGAATCATAATGTTAAGCATGGTTTGTTCTTGCGTTTCCAAATCGTCTTTGAGAGATTGAATTTGCTCGGCTGAAAGTCCTTTAGTTTCCTGCGTGCCTTCGTCCTCGACGGAGAAATCATCTTGCTTTGTCGTTTGCTGAGCTTGCTTAGCCGCGTCGGAAATGTCAAGTTCAAATGCCTCGCCGACTTTTTCCGAGTCTGCTTTGGTTTGCGACGCCGAATTTTGCGCGGTCGCTTTGGCGTTTGCAAGGTTTTTGGCTTGAACCGAATATTGAGTAAAGCCTTGCAACACTCTTGAAATATTGCTTACGTCCATGTTTAAGACCTCCTTGAATTGAAAAGCGATTCACAAAATCTTAGCGAATCACATCATCAAAAGTTCCATTAAGTCCAAACTCTGTCGCGGCTCCAATTTGGTATCGGGCGAGCCGTCGGGTTTGGGCGGCGCAGAGTAATCGGGTACCGAAATCATATGCGGTCTTTTCTTGACTTGCTCGGCGATTTTCCCGTCTTCATAGGTCGTTATCATTATCGAGCCGTCGGGTAAATATCGCTTAACCTTTTCGACGCAAACTATATTCGGCTCCAAACCGTCGTCCTCGCGATTGGCGTTGCCCGAATCTTCTTCGACTTTAGTTTTGCCCGTAAGTTCCTCGTGCAAGTCGCAGATATCATCAAGTTGCTCGCGAACAACTTCCATTTGCTGAATATCGGCTTTGACATTGGACATTTTCTCGGCAAGGACTTTGGAATACTCCGAAACGACGCCACGCGGTATTTTGTATGTAGGCTGCGCGGAACTTTTTTTAGAGCTCGTCGCAAAGTTTGTGACTTCCCAAATCTCCATTTTTATCACGCTCCATAAAATTTTCTCAAACAGTTTATCGACATTCGGAGCGCAAGAGTAAAACTTTTTTTCTTTATATCATGCGCGGTTACAGTTGTCAATTTCAAAAAGTGTGATATATTTTTCGTCATGAACAGGATAAGAAATGAACGCGGCTTTTTGATGTTGGACGTGATTTTTCTGATGTTGATAACCGCCTTAGCCGCAACGATTTTGATTAACGCCGCTCCGCGAGCCAAAAATCCGCAATCGACAATCCGATTAATCGCGCTTCATTTGGCTAACGAACAATTTGCAATGTTGGAGAGTAAAGCGGCGGCGGGTGAAAATCTTCCTGAAAATTTTCTCGGCAAAGATGCCGATTTGGAAAACGTCGTAACATTCAATGTTGAAACGACTGTAACGGGCACAGGCAATCTTCGCAAAGTTAAAGTTAAAGTCAGCTGGAGTGATGAGGATAAAGATTGTATCGAAGTTGAGAAGACGATTTTATTTGTTCCGAAAGAAAATCCGTAGCGGCGGATTCGTATTGGTTGAGTTCGCGATAGCCTTGCCGCTTTTAATTTTGCTTATGTACAGTCTGGCGAATGTCAGCGTAAAAATTTTTGAGCTGGACAAAAATCAGTTGTCAGATTACGCGCTTGAGACGGAAGCTCAATACGTTATGGAGCGAATCACTCACGAATTGCGAGCCGCTAAGGAAATTAAAATCGAAAAGTTTACGGACAAGGTTCATAAGCTCAAAATCGTTTATCACGTAGTCGAAGAGGACGACAACGAGGGTTACATAAATTTTTATACGTCCAGAGATAAGGACGGAGCCAAATATTATCTGTTCGAGGAAAAGGACGTATGGGAGACGCAATTTTTTATTCCGCGTCTTGAAAACGGCGTTTATGTATCGCTCAATGCCAAGCGGCAAGATGACAATAATTTGACTAACCCGATAACGGGCGATAATTTTTTCGGCAATACCAAAATAAATATTCTGCGCTATTCCAAGCCGGATAATAAGGATAATAAGGTTTTGCGCATTGAACTTGAAATGGAAAGTTTGGAGACGGAAGGTAAAATAATAAAACTGGCTACGGCAGTTTTCATGCCTGCTTGTAAGAAATTGGAGGGGCTTGATGACTGAAAAAGGATTTGCGACGATTTTCGGCTTATGTTTGATTTTGGCAATAACATTGGTCGTTAAAGGAATTGAAGAATCCGGCATGAATGACACTTACGAGACGGCAGATTTTCAAACCGAATTTGAATTGCAGAACTTGGCGGACAGCGGGATTTATAAAGCTGTGGATAAAAAAGATTCCTTGTCCTACAACAGGAGATACCCGCCTTTAGGCAATTCACGCCCCGAAGGTCAATTCAAAGTGATTTCCGAAAAAATAACGTCTGATAATCGCGGCTTAATCGAATTGGAAGTTTGGGGCGAACGCATGATTATTAAACGCTATACAGTTGACTATGCAAACAAGAAAAATAATAAGCACGTCGCGAACATTTTTGCTGAAGATAAAACCGTTGATAAGGAAGTTTACGTATTTTTCAGCTGTGCCAAAATGAAAAGCAAGCGCATGGACGGAAAAATTTATCGTCGGGCATTCGCTTACGTTGAATCGGACGGAGACGGAACGATTCATTTTATGGAGTTGCCTTCAGAAGAATATTATTATAAAAAATAAATTTTGGGAGGAAACAAAATGGATAACATTAAGACGCGCCCCGATTGGGACGAATATTTTTTGAACATAGCTCGCGAAGTCGGCAAGAGGGCGACTTGTTTGCGCAGACGTTACGGTGCGATTATCGTTAAGGACAAAATTATAATCAGCACGGGTTACAACGGAGCACCTCGCGGCGAGACAAATTGCATAGACAGCGGGATTTGCGAGCGCGAACGTCTTCATGTACCGAAGGGCGAGCGTTATGAACTTTGCGTAGCTGTCCACGCCGAGCAAAATGCGATAATCAATGCCGACCCGGATAAAATGAACGGCGCGACGATTTATATAGCGGGCGTGAACTGCGCGGACGGCTCCAATGCATCGGGCGAACCTTGCAAACTTTGTCGGCGAATGATTCTGAACGCAAGGATAGCAAAAGTGGTTTACTGGGATAAAGACGGGAAAATAATCGTCAAGGCTCCGAGCGAGATTCAAAACTAAAATATAAGAATACGGCAGGTTAATAAAAACAAATGCCGAATATTTTTTTGGCAAGGGAGGCGATAAGATGCTTTACGCGATGATAGACATCGGCTCAAATACGATTCGGATGGCGATTTATGATATTGACGGCGACCGAGTCGAAATGCTGATGAAAAGGAAACATACTGTCGGGCTTGCGTCATACGTTCGCGATGGCGTAATGCAAAGAGCAGGCATTGACAAAGTAGTTGAGATAATAGGCGAGTATCGCCATTTTCTGGACGATTTCGGGATAACGCAAGTCACGGCGTTTACGACCGCCGCCCTTCGCAATTCGGTAAACGGTTCGCAAGCAGTGGACGAGATTTCATATCGAACGGGGATAAATATAATTCTGATGAGCGGCGACGACGAAGCGACTTTTGATTTTATCGGCGCGACGCATAATCTGGTTGACGAAAAGGGATTGTTAATCGACATAGGCGGCGGCTCAACGGAGATAGTATATTTTTCAAATCGGGAGATAAGAGTTAAGGCGAGCTTGCCTATAGGTTCGCTGAGTTTTCATACGCGATACACAGGGATTCACATTTTGCCGAGCGCGGTAGAAATTGCGGAAATGTATGCAGAGGCTGAAGCGACAGTCAGCGCGGTTAAAGAATTCCAAGCAGTCAGTCACGCGCAGATTTGCGGAATAGGCGGCACGTTCAAAGGCGCAATGGCTCTTTACAATGCAATGTACGGCATGACGCGGCAGAATATGCGAATGGAAGTACGGCGTATTCATGACATTTTACACAGATTCCAGCGCGACCATGAATTGATTGTTCCCGATAAAATTTTGCTGATGAAAACCGTCCCCGAAAGAATGCATACATTTATGCCGGGCTTGATAATCGCGGACGTATTGGCGAAACGTTTCGGCAGTCTGAACATAATTTACAGTGATTCGGGCGTTCGCGAAGGTTACATTTACGACAGAATTATCGACAAGGATTTTTTCTGAACAAAAAAAGCCCCGCTGTTCGCGAGACCGAGAAATTTTATTTGTTCTTCGGAATAATTTCTTCGTAGTGTTCGATTTTGTAGTTAAGCAGTTCAATCGTTGTCTTTAATTGTTCCGCTTGCGCAAGAAGTTTTTCCCGCTGTTCGAGTAAAATATCTTTGCGCCGCTCCAATCCTTTGTCGGCTTGAACAAGTGCGACGTATTCGATAAGGGGTTCAATCTGGACGCCCGCGCTCCTCATACATTTGACCAACGAAACCCATCCGCAAGATTTTTCGTCGTAATCGCGGATGCCGTTTTTTTTACGCGGCACGGGCGGGATTAATCCTATTCGCTCGTAATATCTGAGTGTGTCCGTTGTCAAGCCGTATTTTTCGCTGACTTCGCCAATCGTCATCAAACATTCCTCCGACCTAAAAATTCTTTGGCGCGATTGTATCAGCTTAAGTTTACTTTAAGTCAAGATTAAATCGTAATGAAAAAATCTTTGGCGGCTGTATCCTCGAAAATTTCAACGTCGAAATCTTTAAGTTCGTCGCGCAGATAATCGGCGAGCACGTGAACAATCGGAAATTCGGTTGCGAAATGCCCCGCGTCGACGACGTGAATTTTATTTTCGACGGCGGCTTGAGCCTCATGATATTTAACGTCGCCCGTAACGAAGGCTTGCGCTCCGAAAAATTTTGCTTTCTGAATGAATTCCGCGCCCGCTCCGCCGCAAATGCCGACTTTTTTAATCATGAAGTCGCCCGCGCAGATTAAGCGGACGTTATCGGCGTTCAAAACTTTTTTAACGTGGCGGGCAAAATCTTCAGCCGTCATCGGCGTTTCAAGGGTGCCTAGCCTTCCCAATGAAAATTCTTCATCGCCGAAATTTTTAACGTCAACAAGTCCGATTTTACTTGCCAAAATATCATTGACGCCGCCAGCCGCAATATCAAGGTTGGTGTGCGCCGCGAAGACTGCCAAATTATTTTTTATAAGGCGGCTTATTTTTTTACCGTGCGGCAAATCGAAACGGATATTTTTTATCGCGTGGAAAATCAGCGGGTGATGCGCAATGATTAACTGCGCGTTAAGTTCAATCGCCCGCGAAATATTTTCGTCAAGCACGTCGAGGCAGACGAATATTTTTTTTACTTCGGCTGACGGGTCGCCGATTAAAAGTCCGGGATTATCCCATTCTTCGGCTAATTTTTTGGGAGCCAGACGATTAACGGCGTCCGCTGCGGTTTGAACCGTGCATTTCTTCATAAATTTTCCTCCGGCAATTTTAGATTTATAGCTTTTAGCTTTAAGCTTTAAGCTTTAAGCTTTGAGCTTTCAGCTTTCAGACTGACCACTTTCCACTAACCACTGACCACTTTTAAAACTTCGTCGAAGGTTACGGCTAAGTTCGGATAAGAAATTTTCGGACGTTCAATCATGACGACGGGCAAATTTAAAATCTGCGCGGCTTGAATTTTGGTATCTGCGCCGCCGATTTGCCCGCTGTTTTTCGTAACGATAACTTCTGCGCGGGCGTGTTTGAAAAGTTCAACATTCAATTCGGTTGAAAAAGCCCCTTGCATGGCGACGATTTGTTTGGGCAATAATCCCAGAGCCTCACATTGCGATACAACTTCGGCAGTCGGCAAAATTCTGACAGTCAAATTGCAATCCTTAAGCATGTCGACAAAAATTTTCAAATTTCTGCTGCCCGTCGTGAGATAAATATTTTTACCGAGTTCCGCCGCCTTAATTGCCGCCGCCTCGTAACCGTCGACCTTAAAAATTTTTTCGTAATCAAAATTAATCTCGGCGCGTTCATAACGGATATAAAAAATCTGCGCGGCTTGAGCGGCTTCAATCGCATTGGCAGAAATATTTTTGGCGTAGGGGTGACTCGCGTCAACCAGAAATTTAAAATCGCCTTCGCGCAAAATTTTTTCCAACTCCTCCTTATCAAGCGGCTTGTCATTAATTTTAATACCTGCGCAGGTTTCCAAAAGTTTCCGCCCGTAATCGCTGACAACCGACGCCATCACGTCAAAACTTTTCTCCGATAAAAATTCCGCGAGCTTACGACCGTCCTCCGTGCCCGCTATTAAAAAAATTTTTGTATTCATCATGGCAAAGATTTTAATTCGGCGGGAAAAATTTTTCAAGCGTCGAATTTTTTTGCGCTGTTTACTGATACCTGCTATAATCTGCGCGAAAAAAATT
>JAFZIQ010000155.1 GCA_017554285.1 Selenomonadaceae bacterium | reverse complement strand
CGTCGGGCTGATTCCTTCCCAATTAAAATTACTGCTTGCCTCCTCCAATAACAGCTCGCGGAGTTCGGGCGTAAAGTTCGGGAAATCGATTTCATCTGCAAACAAGCCGCCGTTTACATAAGGAAAATTTTTAAGTGCGTCGTCGAGATAAGGACTGCGCTTTTCTATCGGCGTATTCAAAACCTCAAACAATTCGCGAAGGGCGCGGCGGATATTTTTTTCGCCTTGAAGATAATCACGGAAGATTTTATGCTTGCCGAAAATATCGACGCTCTCGGCATAAAGGCAGAAAATGATTCGGACGCAAAGGATATTAAGATTTTTTTCGTCGGAGCCGGGCGCAAGCGTCTTAAGGAGTTCATTATAAATTTTGGCGACGATTTTGCCCGCCTCAAGCGACAATTCTTTTTCGAGGCGGATTTTATTTTCTGTAGGATTGATAAGGAAATCGAGCAGATGATATTTGCTCGGCAATTCTTCAAGCAGAATTTTAACGGGCGGTTCCAGCGTTTCCATGTCATAAATCAGGAACTCGCTAAAATTGCAGGTGATAATTTTTTTGGGGTGCATGGAGACGGGCAAGCCGATAACATAACGCCGCGCCTGTTCAAAGGGCGTGAGTTTGGAGCCGTCGGATTGAGTGATTTCCTTTTCCAAATCTACGCCGAAAGCCTTTTGTTCAACGATAACTTTGGAGTCGGGAAAGTAGCCGTCGATAAAACTTTTATGTTTAAGCTTAACGGGCACTTCAAACTGAATAAAATTTTCGGGCTTATCGATATTAAACACGTCGCGGATAAGAGTGAGCCAAAACTTTTGATAATTGGCTCGTTCGCCCGTGACTTCGCGCCATTGATTGACGAATTCTTTTGCACTCATAAAAATCTCCTCCGTTGTGCAGGCTTGTCGGTTGTAAAAGTTATCGAATGTGCTATAATCAGCTTAGTGATTAACAAGATTAACGTTTGTAAGGACGGGAATAAACTTAATCGGAAAGGAGCCGTTGTTCTCATGACTAAAAAAAATATTTCAATCGCGTTGCTTGTGTTAATGGTGCTCTCGAATGTTTATCTGGTTTTCCGCGTCAACTCCAATAACGTGACGATTGCCTCCTACAATTCGGGTCTTTCTCAGCGTAACGGCGTCGGTCAAATGGAAAGTTATTGGACAAAGTATATCGGCGCGTCGAAAAATTCTTCCTTGAGTTATGAGGACAGAGCCAATGCCGAAGCCGACAGCACCTATTCGATTATCGCGCTTTTCGTCTTGGATGCTATTTTTATCGGAACACTTTACAAGCTGAATAAGAAAGCAAAGCCCGTCGAAGTTCCGTTGACTCGCGAACAGGAATGGGAACGAGAAAAGCAGGCAATGCGGCGCAGAAGACGATAAAAAATTTTTCTCCGAAAGTTTTTGATAACCTTCGGAGATTTTTGTTTAGAAATCTCTGCAGTAACGGCGAATTTCGTTGAGCTTGGAGTAAAGATTTTTGCCGGGACAATCTGTGTCGTTTAAATTCCTGTGCCCGACAATCACGCCGTCTTTCATCGGATTGAGCTTGTATCTTTGACAAAGCCGCGCCGTTAAAAGTTTCAACGAATCTAATTGCTTACGCTCAGGCTTGGCAAGCTCAAAGTTTCCCGCAACGCAAATTCCGACTGAATTTCTGTTATGTTTATAAGCATGTGCCCCGACCATTTGCGGACGACGCCCTTGCTCAATAGTGCCGTCCTTGCGAATCACGTAATGATAGCCGATTCCCGCCCAACCATTAACCTCTTGATGAAATTTATGAATCTCTTCCGCCGAAGAATCTTTATCGCCGTCGGGAAAGCCCGCATGATGAATTACTATCATCTCCGTTGAAGGGCGCAACTCGTATTCCGTGAACCGTAAAAATAATTTTCTTATCGGTGGCTCCCACGTCTCCAAAATGTACTGTGCAAAAACTTCCTCATTGCCCAAAAAAATATTCGTCGCCGTCATTGCCATTACTCGCAAAAATTTTCGTCTGTCCATAAAATTTTCTCCCAAACTATTTAATGTTGCTGATTCGATAACTAACTGAACCGCCGATATTAATATTTGTCGCCGTGAAATCTTTTAGCGTAATCGCCTTCGCGGTCGAGCCGATTTTGAAATAAATTTCCGTGCCCGCCGTATTCTTGGAAATCTCGTAGGAGTCTGTTATCTGCAAAATGTCGTTGTCGTCGAAGCCGACGATAACGTCCTTACCTTCGCCCGATTTGTAAATGAAAGTGTCCGAACCGTCGCCGCCCCAGAGCGTATCATTGCCTTTGCCGCCCCAAAGTGTATCGTTGCCGCCTTGTCCGTAAAGTTTATCATTACCTTTATTGCCGAAGATATAATCATCGCCTTCGCTACCGTAAAGTGTATCCTTGCCCGTACTGCCCAAAATCGTATTAACGCCGCTAACTATAGTCGAAAAACTTTTGCCCTTAGAATTAATCATGCTTAATGACTTTGCTTTTCCGTTTTTGACGGTGAGTGAGCCACTCCCGATTGTAAAGATAACGTCGTCGCCGCTTAATGAAGTTGCGGTAATCGCTGCGCCCAATGAAATCTTATCGCCCGAAGCGTAATCGGTTATGACATCTTTGCCGGAATTGTAAATGAAAACGTCCTTACCTTTGCCGCCGGTTAAAGTATCGTTGCCCTTGCTGCCCCATAAGGTATCGGAACCGGAGCCGCCTGTTATCGAGTTGGCAAGTTTATTGCCCGTAATTCTAATTGCCTTAGTCCGCGCAGTTGCGTCAGCAAATTTAATCGCGGAGGGAATCGTAACTTTGGCAGCGGAGCTGTTGTCCAAAATCAAAACGTCGGGCGTATCGGATTTAATATCGACAGCAGAGAGATTAGCCGCGCCGCTCAACGTGATTGCGCCCTTGCCGACCGTAACGATAATATCATTGCCGCTTTTGGTTGTCGAATAGGAACTGCCCGAAATGCTGAGCGTCGACGTTTCATTGAAACCTTTGACAAGGTCGTTACCATCGCCCGAAGTGTACAGAATCAAATTGTTTTCCGAATCGGAACCCAAGCTGATTAAATCGTCGCCCGTGCCGCCCGAAATCGAAACGTCTTCGCCGTCGTCGTTGAAAATGAAATCGTGCCCTGCGCCGCCGTCGAGCAATGCATAAGAAGAACCTTCAACGTTATAAATTTCGTCATTGCCCGCGCCGCCTTTGACGGTTACATCATTTGTTCCTACGTTGCGAATATAATGGTTGCTGTCAGCCGCTTCGATTAAAACGCTGTCGCCCTCGTTGACAAAATATCTGCTCTTCCCATTGTTGATGAAAATTAATTCTGTATCGCTTTCGTCGTTGTAAGTGGAAGTTACTTTAGATATGTTGCTTGCGTCCGCGACTTCATTTATTTTCGTGGAGTGATAATTTTTCAGCGTCAAAGTATTGCCGTTGCTGAGGTTGAGTTTAACGTTGTCACCACTCCAAACTGAAGAATTTATTTCGACCGCGCCGAGAACAAGCGCGTTGCCATAACCGAAATTTTCCAAAGTATCGTTGCCCGCCGAGTAGACGTAAGCCGCATTAACTCCCTGCGAATCGCGAACGACTTTATCATTGCCTTTGCCGCCCGCAACCGTGACATTGAAGCCGTTGACTTTGAAATAATCTTTTCCCGCGCCTCCGCTTATCGAAACGTTATCGGCGTCGTTGGTGATTGAGTCATTGCCCGTCCCGCCGTCTATCGTGACGTTGGAACCGGTGTTGATGATTTTATCGTTGTTGGCTCCGCCGTCAATGAAACTGTCCGAACCGCTGTTGGTAATGGTATCGTTGCCCGAACCGCCGAGTATTGTCGAACTTGCGCCGCTGTTTTCGATTTTATCTTTACTCAAGCCGCCGTCGATTGAAACTTTCGCGCCTTCGTTGCTGATTGTATCGATACTGTTGCCGCCCGCGATTGTCACGTTGTCTGCAGTGTTTGAAACGGAATCCGCGCCCGCGCCTCCGTCAATGAAACTGCTCGCGCCTCGATTTATAATCGTATCATTTCCTGCACCGCCGGTTACCGATAAGTTTAAACTCAATGAACTGTTTAAAATGAAATCATTGCCTGCACCGCCGCTTATCGTAATATTTTCGCCGCTGTTTTCAATGGTATCGTTGCCGTCGTTGCCGTTGATTGAAACGTTTGAGTTTATTCCGTAGGCAACAATATCGATATTGCTTGGAAGATAATATTGTTTTCCGAACCATTCACCATAAGACAATATTTCATCATTGCTGAATCCCTTAGCTCTCATATATGCAGTGTAAGCATTATATTTTTCTGAAGTCGGAAGAGTTGAGTCGTAAAAGAAACCGGCATTGAAGATATAATCGTCACCGTCGCCGCCGTCTATCGTGACGTAATCGCCGCTGTTATAAATGCTGTCGGCGTAACTGCTTCCTGAAATAATCTTACTTGCGTTTGTGTTATTGAAGTCTGACATAATAATTTGCTCCTTTCGAGATTGATATTTCACTTTCCACGAAGTATAACGGCTGAAAGTTAAGTAACGCTTAGCATTGAATAAAAAAATCCCGCCGCTTTGACGGGATTAATTTTTTATCAGCTGTCTTCAAGCCGCCGCGCAGTTGCAAAATCAGCATGAGCCTTTTCGCGTTCGCCCAGAGCCTGATAACATTCCCCGCGACATTGATAGATAAATGCAGAAACATTCGGATTGAGTTCGATATACTTGTTGAAATTGGCAAGTGCCTTGCTGTACTGCTTTAACTCCATGTAAGCACGTCCAAGCCCGCCATAAGCATTTTCTAACGTCGGGTCGAGTTGAATAGCCTTTTCGTAATAAAACGGACTCTTGTCGTATTCCTTTTTGCCGTTGTAAATTCTGCCGAGAATTTCCCAGCTCAACGCATTGCCCTGATTCAACGTCAAAGCCTCACTCGCAACGGGAGCCGCCTCATCATATTTTTCCGCCTCGCAAAGTTTTCGAGCCGCCGAAATTTTCTCGTTAGCCGAAGCTATTTTTTTTGCCTTTGCGAAATCTGCGCGAGCCTTTTCGGTTTCTCCCATTGCTTGATAACATTCGCCGCGAGCTTGATAAATCTTTTCCTCATTCTGATTCTTCATTATGAATCTGCTGTAATTCTGAATCGCCTGCTTATAATTTTTCATTTCATAATAAGTCCTGCCCAGCCCCGCATAATTCCAAATCCAATCGGGATTAATTTCAAGCGACTTGTTGTAATTGAGGAGAGCTTTATCGTAATCTTTCTTTTCCCTGTAAAACCAGCCCAACTTTTCATAAGCCGACGCATTGGCGGCATTCAAATCCAATGCCTCATTTAAAATCGGCAATACCGCATCCAAATTCCCCATGTTCAAAAGATTAATCGCCTGTTCGGCTTTTTTGTTCGACAACGAGATATTATCTTCGGGCTTTTTGCCGGACGCAGAAGATTTTTTCTTGCCGTCGAAATTCTGCAAGCGACTGTTTAAATCTTCGGGGTCAATGTCGACCGTAACCGTTGCACGAATCAAAAGGTCTTGCCTGTCATAAACAACTTCCTTGACTTTTAACACGGCTCCCGTCCGAGAAGTTATCACGTCCTCAACAAGCTCAAAATCTTCCGTCCGCGAATGTACTTCCACCAAAACGCCCGCTTTCTCCAGAGCATCGCGCATAGCTTTTTCTTTCGCGCCTTGCTTGGCAGTCTCAAGCGTGTCGCGTTCGCCCATTCTGTATTCGCCGACGCCCGTATAAGTTCGCAATTCTGCTTCGGCGGCGGGCGAGAACATAAACGTTGCAATCAAGAACATCATCAAGAAAAATTTTTTTCCTGCCATACTTTTCGCCTCCGATACAATTATATCAAAAAAAATAACAGCCGCAATATTTCTTGCGACTGCCAAAATTTTTTCGTGCAAAGTTTATTTTTTCTTGAAACTGCCGTCGACTATCTGATAAGTATTCTTGCCAATGTGGAAAGTGTCCGCCGTGTAGTCCTTAAACATTATCGAACCGCCGCTGACTTTCAAAGTAATTTCTTTACGCTTTGCATTGTAAGACGCCTTGAAAGCACTGCTCAACTCCAGCAAATCATCATTGCCGAAGCCGATTATAACATCTCTGCCGTCACCTTTAGCGTAAACGAATGTATCCGCGCCGTCGCCGCCGTACAAAGTATCATTACCTTTGCCGCCCCATAACGAATCGGCTCCCGCGTCGCCGTATAATAAATCGCTGCCGTTGCCTCCGATTATCGTATCTTTGCCCGCGCCGCCGTAAAGCGTATCATTTCTCGTGCCGCCGATGATTGAATTGGCTTTGCTGTTGCCCGAAATGTTGACGGCTTTTTTAGTAAGTGTAACGTCGATTGTTTTGGCGTCAATCTCGGTTGTACCGGTCGCCGAAAAATTCGTTGACAACGTTGCGGCAGTTTTACTCTCGTTATAAAGCACATTATCGATAAAGTATTTAATCGTGCCGTTGTCGCTTAAAGTTATTGCCTTTTCATTAGCATCTTTTACCGTGAGTTTTTTACTTCCGATTTTGAAAATGACATCCGTTTTATTGACGGACATTTCCGAAACAGTGCCGCCGACAATGCTTATCTTATCGTCGTCTTCGTAATTGACAATGAAATCGTTGCCCTCATTCTTTCTGTAAACAAAAGTATCTGCTCCGTTGCCGCCCTGCAAAGTATCATTGCCCTTGCCGCCGTCCAGACTTGAGCCGCCTTCGCTCGCAATTATAAGATTGTTTTTCTTATTCCCCGTGACGGTTGTTGACAAATAAACGGAGGAAGCGTCGATTGTCTTTAACTTTGAAGAAATTTTATCGCTTGCGGAATTAAAGACCGTATCGGTTATCCCGGAGGTAAGGGACATTGCCGTTTTGCCGCTGTCGAAAATTTTATGTTCGTCGAAAATGTAACTCGTTGAATTTTTACCTTCGACGAATGTAATTTTCCTGTCTGTATCGATAATTTTTCCGTTACTTTTTCTGACTTTGTAGCCGTCGATAATTTTCAGTGAGCCGTTATTTGTCGTGAGTAAAACGTCATTGCCGTCAATCGTAACGTCCGAAATCTTGACGCCGGAAGCAAGGCTGATTTTATCGCCGCTCACGTAATCGGTTATGACATCATTGCCTTCGCCGTAAACAAATAAATCTGCTCCCGTTCCGCCCGTCAAAGAATCAGCTCCGCCCGCGCCGTAAAGAGTATCTGCTTTGGTGCCGCCGATTATCGAGTTGTCAAGCGCATTGCCCGTAATTTTAACTTCTTTGGTTCTGCCGAATGAAATTATATTTTTAATTGAAGAATCGACAGTTACGGGCGATTTTGTATCACTCCTGACCAAGAAAGTATCGGAAGGCTCGCCGGTTCCGTCAATGTTAAACTTCGAGATATAAGCCGCGTCGAATATGGTTATTTCTTCACCGCCGACATTCAAAATCAAATTGTCGCCGCTGATTGCGGAAGAATATTTACTGCCCGAAATACTGAGCGTGTCGCTGTCAGAGAAATTATAAATTGAATCCGCGCCGTCGCCTAAAGTGTACAGAATCAAATTGCCGCCGCGTGAGCTTTTAAAATCGATAGTATCATTACCCGCGCCGGCGTTTATCGTCGAATAAGATGCGCTGACCGTGATTTTATCGTTACCCGCGCCGCTTTCGATACTTACTTCGGAGCCGCTGATTATCATTTTATCATTATCCGAGCCGCTCTCGACAGTCGAATCTGTTAGATAGGCTTTGATTGCATTTTTGCCCTCGCCTACGTTTATCGAAACGTTTTTGCCGTAATCGACATAGATTGAATCGTTACCTGCCGCGCTCGTGATTGTGACGTCCGAGCCGGAACTTAAAATGGTATCGTCATCATCGCCGCTTTCGATTGTGACATTATTGCCGCTTGAGTTGATTGAATTGGCACCGTTGCCCGCGTAGATTTCGACGTCGTTGCCTTGACTGCCGATAACATCTTTGCCGTCATACGTTGTAATTATGACATTATTGCCCTTGTTGTTAATGGTATTGTCGCCTTCGCCCGCGTCGATTGTGACAGTGGAAGAATAATTGTTTATCGAATCGTCGCCAATGCCGCTGTTGATTAAAACATCTGTAACGGAATAAGTTTCTTGAGAAGTTTCGTGAACTGCCGCGCTATAAATTTTGTCATTGCCCTCGCCGCCGTCGATTGTAACTAAACTGCCCCAGTTGTTAATATTATCTGCGCCGTTTTCGCCTTTGACTAAAACCTCTGAGGAAATATTTTGAAGAATATCGTCATCGTCGCCGCCAAAGACTGAAGAACCATCGCCGAAATTGTTTATCGAATCGTTTCCCGCTTCACCGTATACTTTGGCACCTTCACCGTTGTTTTGGATAAAATTATTTTTGGCATTTCCTTTAATCGACGCGCCGTCGGACGTATTGACGGTATCGCTGTCATCATCGGACATTGAGATATTTATAATGTCGCTGAACATGCCCTTGATATTTTTTGTCCAATCGACAGACTCCAAAGTTGCCGCACCGACCAAAGTTATTTTACCCTTGCCGACCGTGACGATAATGTTATTGTCGCCGTCATTGGTTTCGTCGTCATCTTCTTCGCTGTTGATAAAATAATAAGTATCTTTCTCGCCGTCGCCAATTTGCAAAGTCGTCGTTTCATTGAAGCCGTAGATAATATCTTTGCCGTCGTGTTTGGAATACTGAATTAAATTATTTGTCGCGTCGGAGCTTAAAGAAATGGTATCATTACCTGCGCCGCCTATGATTGTTACGCCTTCGGCATTACTCAAAATTGAATCATCGCCGTTGAGCGCGTCGACTGAAATATTGCCTGTATTAATTTCAAATACATCTTTGTAGGGAGTGAGTTCAATTTTTCCTGTCTTGAAAAGTGCGAGAGAAATTTCTTTGTTGTTAATTGAAATCTTATCGACATTCTCCAGTAAAATATCCTTGAACGTGATTGAGCCTGTGTCAACTTTGACAACAATATCACCATTGTTCGCAACTATCAAATCCGAATAATCGACTTTGCCGTCGCCGATTTGCAATTTAAAACCTGAATTTTTTTCATTCAGACCAAAAATGGTATCGTTACCTTCGCCCGACTTGTATTTGATGACATTATTTGTCACGTCGGAGCCCAAAGTTATTTGGTCGTCGCCGTTTTTGCCTTCGATTGTGACATTGCTCGCGAAGTTTTTGATTTTATCCGTTGAATTATTGTCGGTTAAAGTGACACCGGAAACGGTATTGTTTAAAATGCCGCCGCTGATATTGACGTTTGATAGAGACGCCGTGTCTTGCAGAGTAATTGTGCCGATTGAGTCGCCGATTGAATCGGTTGATAAACTGTCTAAAAGAGTAATAACAACATCAGAACCGACAGTTGCGCGCATGTAATCTATTGAGTTGGCAATATAAACTTTGTCATTGCTGTCGAAACCTTTAACTACATTATGACTGTTATAACCACCGGTAACTGTATTGTATCGAATTACATTGTTTTCCGCGCCGGCACTTAAACTGATAAAATTATCGCCCTCGTTGCCTTCGATTGTGACATTGGAGCCGCCACTGATAATGGAGTCGGCACCTTCACCGCCGTAAACTGTAACTGTCGAGCCGTCATTAAAAATGTAGTCGTTATCTGCGCCGCCGTCAATTTCTACTGCATTACCGGATCGGTTGTAAATAGAATCTGCGCCCTTGCCGCCGATGATTGAAACCGTTGAACTGTTATCGTTAATGATAATGTCGTCATTATCGCCGCCATCGATTGTTAAACTTTCGGCAGCATGAATATGAATGGAATCGGCACCTTCGCCGCCGAAGATTTTAATTTTAGAGCCGCCGTTATTTTCGATAGAATCTGCGCCTTTGCCGCCGACGATTGAAATTGATGAACTGTTATCGTTAATGATAATGTCATTGTTATCGCCGCCATCGACCGTTAAACTTGAGGCAGCATAAATATGAACGGAATCAGCACCTTTGCCGCCGAAGATTGTAACTTTTTTACCGCCGTTATTTTCGATTGAATCTCCACCCGCACCGCAAGAAATTTTAACACTTGAACCATAGTTCATAATGTAATTTTTTGATGCCGATGAAATAGAATTGTCGTCAGTCACGTTGTCGATAATCACGGAGTCGGCGTAATTATATATGGTATCCGAACCTTGTTGACCGTAAATCGTTGCTTTCAAACCGACATTATAAATCAAATCATTTCCCTTGCCGCCCCAGACTTTGACTGTTGAGCCGCCGCTGACAGATTTTACAATGCCATCTTCATAAACATAGCCGTTGAAAAGAGTATCCTCGCCGTTACTACCCGAAATTACACCTTTGGTACCGTTACCATTGCCTTTATTTACGACAATATCATTATCGTTTGCTCCACCGCCGTTGCGTACGTCAGCTTGAATTGAAACGTAGTCGCCGGTACTGATAATGACATCATTGCCTGTGTTGCCCTGAATTGATGCACCTTCAATAGTGTTATAGATAAATTGGTTTTTTCCGGCAGTACCGGGGTATGACTTTTCCGTAACGATAACTGACTCGGCGATTGAATTGACGATTGAGCTAATATCGAAATCTGCCATAACTTTTTCCTCTCCTTTTGATTTGAAATAAAAAACGCCTCTGTCTTTTGCCTATTATAGCACATTCGGAGGCGTTTTGTGTCTTACAAGATTAAAATTTCATTTAAAAAGGTTGGAGAATTTCTTAACGGTATCATCCTTATGTTCGAGGACATCGGAGTAATTGATTTTGATACCGTTGTTAAGAGCGTCTTCGGGTTCCGGCAGATTATAACGTTCGGGCATTTGAACATCGCGACGAACGGGAACGGTACCCGCATTCGCAACCATTTGTTGAGCCTCTTGCGTCATGAGATAATCAAGGAATTTTTTCGCAAGGTCTTTATGCTCGGCGTCTTTGAAGATAGCAACGGGACTCGGAACCATTAAGAGTTCTTGAGGATAAACCATTCTAAGCGGTGCGCCCTTATCGATTTTACTTGCCGTAATGTAGTCAACGCCTAAGCAAGCGTTCAGGACGCCGTCAGCAGTGTCGTCGACAACTCTGCCGGAGCCTTTACTCTTAGTTGCGCCGTTGTCGTGCAGGCGAACGATATAATCCCAGCCGAATTGCTTTTCTAGGAGCGCGATACTCATGAACGCCGTACCGGAAAGCGCAGGGTCAGCAATCCCGAACGAATTTTTATAATTCGGGTCGGTTGCGATTGTCTCCCAACCTGCGGGCGGCGTTTGAATCTTATTAATATTAATGACAATGCCGAGCGTGCCGAGTCGGGCGGCTGTAAATGAGCCGTCATAATCGTCAAATGGATTTAAGAGTTCATCGAAACCTGCGGGCTGATATTGTTCGAGTAAGCCGTCGTTTTTCATCTGGTAAAAGTCGGGGACTTCGCTCGTCCAAATTATGTCCGCCATAAGATGACCGCTCTGGCGTTCGGCTTCGAGTTTCGCCATAATCTTACCTGCGCCTGAAGATTGCCAATCGACTTCGGCTCCGGGATTTTGCGCTTTGAAACCTTCGACAATGCCGCCGATTAACGATTCTTTCATCGACGTATAGATTACGAGCTTATTGGCGGAAGCTTTATTTTCCGCTTTGCTCGTGTCCGCAGGATTATCTCCGCCGCAACCTGTAAAAATCAGTGTCACCAGGAGCAATGCTACCGTAAAAATTTTTTTAAACATGACCTCAAACCTCCGTTGAACAATTTGGAAGGATTAATTTGAACTTAGATTTCGCCGCACTCTTGTAATTACCTTTCGCAGAAAAATTTTTAGTTCAATGTTCGTAAGGCGTCCTTCATATTTTTAACGTATTCGCCGACAAATTTTGGAGCCGCCTCGCCGTATTTGGCAATAATTTTTATAATCGCGGAACCGACAATCGCGCCGTCAGATATACTTGCCATTTGCTTAGCCTGCGCGGGCGTCGAAATGCCGAAACCGATCGCGCAAGGAGTTTTGGTATTTGCTCTGACTGCCGCAACTATCGAAGTCAAATCGGTTTTAATCTCACTGCGAACGCCCGTAACTCCCAAGCTCGAAACGATATAAACAAAACCTTCAGCCTCGCGGGCAATCATCGCAATTCGATTCTCGGAAGTCGGAGCAATCATTGAAATCAAATCGACGCCATACTTTTTACACGTCGATAAAAATTCGTCCTTTTCCTCGAAAGGCAAATCGGGCAAAATCAAACCGTCAATGCCAATTTCATTACACGTAGAAATAAATTTTTCCGCGCCGTATGAAAAAATCACGTTGGCATAAGTCATGAAAACCATAGGAACTTTCACATCGCCGCGCAGGGCTCTGACCAAATCGAAAACTTTATCGGTTGTGACACCGCTTTTAAGAGCGCGAAGATTAGCCTCTTGAATGACGACGCCTTCAGCTGTCGGGTCGGAAAAGGGTATGCCCAATTCTATTAAATCGGCTCCGTTTTCTGCTGCGGCTCGGACGACGGCGGCGGTTGTCTTTAAATTCGGGTCGCCGCAAGTTATAAACGGTATGAACGCTTTGCCCTGCGCGAATGCTTCAAAAATTTTACTCATTGATAATTTCTCCTCTGTAGCGGGCAACGCTCGCGCAATCCTTATCGCCGCGCCCCGAAAGAGTTATGACGATAATTTTATCCTTAGTCATAGTCGGCGCAATCTTCATGACGTGCGCGACTGCATGAGCCGATTCAATCGCGGGAATAATTCCTTCCGTCCGCGAAAGATATTCAAAGGCGTTGACTGCTTCATCGTCGGTTATCGGAACATATTCTGCGCGACCAATGTCATGTAACCACGCATGTTCCGGACCGATACCGGGATAATCAAGCCCTGCCGAAATCGAATAGACAGGAGCAATTTGCCCGTATTCGTCTTGGCAAAAATAGGACTTCATGCCGTGAAAAATTCCCGTCTTACCCGTTGCAATCGTCGCCGCCGTCTCAAAAGTATCAATGCCTCTGCCCGCCGCCTCGCAACCGATTAATCGAACGCTTTTATCGTCAATGAAGTTATAAAACGTGCCGATAGAATTGGAGCCGCCGCCGCAACACGCAACAACCGCATCGGGCAATTTGCCTTCGCGTTCAAGGATTTGACTTTTAATTTCTTTGGAGATGACGGCTTGAAAATCGCGGACAATCGTCGGGAAAGGGTGAGGACCCATAACCGAGCCCAAACAATAATGCGTGTCGCTGATTCGATTAGTCCATTCGCGGAAAGTTTCGCTTACGGCGTCTTTCAAAGTGCCCGTGCCGCTCTTGACGGGAATAACTGTCGCGCCCAAAAGTTTCATGCGATAGACGTTTAAGGCTTGGCGAATTGTATCTTCCACGCCCATAAAAATTACGCACTCCATATTGAACAACGCGGCGGCAGTAGCGGTTGCAACGCCGTGTTGACCTGCGCCCGTTTCGGCGATTAAACGAGTCTTTCCCATTTTTTTAGCCAACAACGCTTGACCGAGAACGTTATTAATTTTATGGGAACCTGTATGGTTTAAATCTTCGCGCTTGAGGTAAATTTTCGCGCCGCCCAAATCGTCAGTCATTTTTTGGGCAAAGTAAAGCATTGAAGGACGCCCCGCATAATTTTTAAACAGCTCGTCGAGTTCGCGATTAAAATTTTCGTCGTCCTTAAAGCGATTATAAGCCTCCTCCAATTCGATAATCGCGTTCATCAGCGTTTCGGGGATATATTGCCCGCCGTAAATGCCGAAACGCCCCTTTTTATTTGTCATAAATTTTCCCTCCGCACAACCTCCGCGAAGGTTGCCATTTTAGTAAAGTCTTTGCGCCCGTCGGTTTCAATGCCGCTGCTTACGTCGACAGCAAACGGATTCAGAATTTTAATTGCGTCGCCGACGTTTTCGGGATTAAGTCCGCCCGCCAAAAAATATTCACGTCGCAAATTTTTTATCAAATTCCAATCGAAGACTTTGCCGCCGCCCGCGCCCGAATCAATCAAAATAAAATCGGCGAGGCTTTTCTCCGCCGCCGCAATGTTGTTGCTTTGAAATGCTTGGATAATAATTTTCTTTGTAAGCCCGCGCAGATTTTTAACGTAATTGTCGTCTTCGTTGCCGTGCAGTTGAGCCGCGTCGATAATTCCCGCGTTCAAAAGTTCGGCGACGTTTGCAAGATTTTCATTGACAAAGACGCCGACCGCACAAATTTTTTCAGACAATGCGGCGCGAAGTTTTTCAGCCTGCGCGGGCGTGATATATCGCTTGCTTTTGGGCACAAAAACAAAGCCGACGTATTCTGGCAAAAGTTCATTGGCATAACAAATATCGTCAAGACTTTTCAATCCGCAGAATTTTATTTTTGTCATAAAATGCCTTTCAACTCGTCGAGTTTTAATTTCTTATCGGCGGCTCGCATTAAAACTTCGCCGATTAAAACCGCGTCGGCTCCGAGTTCGCGAACCCGTTTAATATCATCGGAAGATTTAACGCCGCTTTCCGATACGAAAATTATTTCGGACGGAACAAGCTCCCGAAGTTTTTTTGCGTTATTCATGTCGACGCTGAAATCTTT
>JAFZIQ010000154.1 GCA_017554285.1 Selenomonadaceae bacterium | reverse complement strand
CTTTCGTCCGCACATTTAGCATTTGTATTGTTCAGTTTTCAAGGAGCCCCGTGAATCAAGCTTGCTTAATATACACCCGAAACCACCCTTTGTCAATACCCTAAGCAAAAAAAATTTTCAGCCCCATTTTCCCATGATAACGCCATTCTCTTACATCACCCTTAAATTTCCCCAAAAAAATTTCCCTCAACGAGCAAAAAATTTTTCCGGCGCGGCTTTAAAAGTTGCCACGAATAAAATATAATGCCATTGGAAAAAATTAACAACTTTACCTCAAGGAGGATATTTTTTTATGAAATACACAAGTACACGCTCCAAAATTACTCCGATAAACTCGGCGGAGGCGATACTTCAAGGACTCGCGGAAGACGGCGGTCTCTTCGTGCCCGAAAAAATCCCCAAAGTTTCGCTCGAAGAAATCGATGCGCTTAAAGAAAAGAGTTACGAGGAACGCTCCGCTTGGTTGCTCGGAAAATTCTTGACGGACTACAAGGATTATGAACTCGGCGAATGTACCGAATTGGCTTATAACTGGTTTGATATTACTGCGCGGGTGCCCGTCGCTATTCTGATTCAAGACCCCAAAAATCCCGTCGCGCCCGTCGGCTCTATGGAACTTTGGCACGGTCCGACTTCAGCTTTCAAAGACGTTGCACTCCAAATGTTGCCTCATCTTATGCGTATGGCTCTTAAAAAAGTCGGCGAGACTAAAGATATTTTAATCCTCGTCGCAACTTCGGGCGATACCGGCAAAGCAGCTCTCGCAGGTTTCGCCGATGTGCCTCAAACTAAAATCATGGTTTTCTATCCCGAAGAAGGCGTAAGTAAAATTCAAAAGCTCCAAATGATTACTCAACGCGGTAAAAATGTTAATGTCACCGCCGTTAAGGGCAATTTCGATGACGCGCAAAACGGCGTTAAGAAAATCTTCAACGATAAAAAAATCCGTGACGAACTCGATAAGTTAAACGTCAAACTCAGCTCTGCCAATTCAATTAACTGGGGAAGACTCGTTCCGCAAATCGCCTACTATTTCTCCGGCTATGTCGAACTCCTTAAGGCTAAACAAGTCGAACTCGGCGATAAAATTATTATCAGCGTTCCGACAGGTAATTTCGGCAATATCCTCGCCGCTTATTACGCCCTTAAAATGGGGCTGCCCGTTAAGAAATTAATCTGCGCGTCCAATGTCAATAACGTCCTCACCGAATTTTTCGCGACAGGCGTTTACAATCGCAACAGAACTTTCTTCAAGACAATTACCCCGTCAATGGATATTCTGATTTCAAGCAATCTTGAACGCCTCCTTTATCACGAAACCGACGGCAATTATAAACTCATCAGCCGCTACATGAATGAATTAAACACGCTCGGTAAATACAAGGTTGATAAGAAACTCAAAACTCGCCTCGATAAAATTTTCTATGCCGAATACGTTACGGAAGACGAAACCCGCGAATTTATCAAGCGCGTCTATGATTCGTTCGGTTATCTTCTCGATACACACAGTGCCGTTTCAATTTGCGCTCTCAGTAAATATCGCGGCAAGACAAAAGATTTCACTCCGATATTGAGTGCCTCAACCGCAAGCCCTTACAAATTTACAGGCGCGGTCTTGACGGCTCTCGGTCAATCGATTGACGGCGTTGACGACTTCGCACAACTCAAAATGCTCAATAACCTGACGAACGCCAAAATCCCAAGAAATCTTGCCGAACTCTCCGACGCCGAAATTCTGCATGAAGACGTTTGCAATAAGGACGAAATGGCTGACAGAGTTTTGAAGTTCGCCGCCAAATAAAATCTGCGCGGACAAAAAATTAATCCCCTCCGAAATCGGCGGGGATTTTTTATTTCAAAATCGGCGGCGTTAATTTCTTATCCAAAATCAATCGCTCAATCGCATTAATCACTTGACGCGGATAAATTTTCTTCTGACATTCCAATTCTCTCGCGGTTCCCTTGTGATAAGGACAAACATTCATAAAGCCGACACGAACGTCATTAAAGCAACCGTTGCACACAAGCCGATTCGCAACCCGATAAGGTGTATAAAATTCAAGCCAATCTTGCGAAAAACCGCAAATCATTACAACAGGACAATCAACCGCATTGGCAAGCCATGCCAAGCCGCTGCCTAAGCCGATAAAAAATTCCGAGTAATAAAGCATGTTCGCCCGCTCCATTATCGAAAAATCGCCCGTGAAATCTTCCGCATTTGTCGGCATGGTAACAAAATAATTTCCTTCGCGCTGAACTTTCTGTTTGTCAATGCAAAGAACTCTGTAGCCGAGACTCTTCAAATAATCAACGACAATCTCCCAGCCGTTCGGATAAAGCCAACCCTTAGTCGGCGTCGAGGCTTGTGCTCCTATACAAACATAAGGCTCCTCGCAAAATCTCTGCGCGGTCGGTTTGAAAATCGGTTTGGGAGGAAGAATATTCAAACCCAGAATCGATATACCCATTCTCTCCAAACAATTATTTCTGGCGTCTACGGGCAGATAAGGAAGCGGACTCATAATCGCCAAGAGATAAAACGTCGCATAATTTTCAAAGCCGATTCGGTCGACTTGCTTAAGCGCAGGATAAAGATGCGCCGTAATTTCCTTAAGATATTCGGGAACAAGAACGGCTACTTCGCATTTAAAATGCCGTCTGAATTCTTCGACAGACGGAAGCATTGCCAATGTATCGCCCAAAGGAGCGCGATTCCTTAAAACAATTTGCACAGAATGGCATTCGGGATTAAATTCGTGTTCAAAAATCTTCCTGCCGTCGCAACTGACTTCAACTTTCCAGCGAATAAAAAATTTTTCAAACGAAATCAATCGCACGTCGGAAATATCTTTATCAAAAAAAATTTGCCCGTTGTCGTCGCCGATTCTGACATGAAAATTTCCTTCGGGCACATCGAGCCGCAAACCAAAATTAAAATCCAAACATAGCCCCTCAATGCCCGTCTCAAAATAAATCGGAGCCTCGCAAAATTCCATGCATTGAGGATAAATCTTCATCAGGTCAAATAATTTTTTTTGGATAATCGGCGCGTCAATAATATCTGTCTTTTCTTTAAGATAATCTCGAATGTCTCTCGCGCAGAAAATTAATTTTCTCATGAAAATCTCCTAGAATAAGTTTATGAATTTATGGGTCTGAGGAATAATACGGACATCTTTTAACTTGCGAAGTGCGGCGGCTTGAAACGATAAAATTTTGTCAGCCGACGCCGCGCAGATTCCATTAACTGGCGTCACGGGTTGCACGACCAATAAAATTTCCTCATCAACACCGGCTATCAAATCTGCCGCCGATAAAAATTCTTCTTCCGTCGTATTATCAGCCACTACGATTTTAACATATAAATCCTTTGCCTTCGCGACTTGTAAAAATTTTTCATGAACGTTAAAGAGATTCCGCCCGATAATACTCGGCAATTTTATATCCATGCTCACAATATCAATCTCGTCCGAAATTTTTTCAAACTCCTTGTAAAGAGTGCCGTTCGTCTCCAAAAAAATCTTAACGCCAAAATCTTTTATCGCGCCCGCTACTTCGCCGATAAATTGCCAATGTAAAAGAGGCTCGCCGCCCGTAAAACTCACCGCTTGAATCGGAACTCTGTCGCAGAAATTCTTAATCGCTTCCGCAACCTGCGCGGAATCAAAGGGATTTCTTTCTTCTTTGAAAATCATCGAACCTGCCGCCGTCTCAATCTTGCAAAAATCTGCGCGGGCAAAATTCGTATCGCAATACGCACAGTTCAAATTGCATTCGGCTAACCGAACAAAAATCTGTCTGCAACCCAAATATTTCCCTTCGCCCTGAATAGACGAAAAAATTTCTATCAAGTTCGCCTTACTCATAATAAGTCACACAGGAATTGGGCGTCTCAAAAACTTTTATTGCATAAAGTTTCGTCGCGCCGTTAAAAATTTCACTCGCGGCAAGTCGCCGAAAAATTTTCCTGGCAAGATTCTCCGCAGTAGGATTCTCTTCCACAAAAATCTCCAGCTCGTTCAAAAATCGATGATCCAATTCCTCAAGTACCTTGTTAAGCTCCGCCTTTAAAATCTTAAAATCAACAAGCATTCCCAGCGAATCCAATTCTTCGCCGCGAATCAACGCCTCAATGTTCCAATTATGCCCGTGCAATCTCGAACACTTGCCCTCATAACCGCGAATAAAATGCGCCGCCTCAAATGCCGAACGTACCGTCAATTCATACAAAATCTTTTCCTCCTTACATAACAAAAAAACTCTGCGCAAATTATATCACAGAGCTTTTTTAATCTAAAGCCGAAACCGGAATTAAATCCTATCTTACAAAGACGACCGCGCAGTTATTCAAAAATCCGTCGTGTTGATTAGCCGCAAGAATTTTATCCGCATCCGCATTGGATACAATCGGAGTGGCATTGAGGTCTGCAAGCCCCGTTGCCTTGACAACCAAAGGATTATTGCCGGCACGCGAACGACTGATTTCATCTGAGGCATTGTCGGCATAGCTTGCCATACCGCTTACAACGATTTGATCGTAGTCAAGATTTTCATGCCCGTAAATCTTTTGCTTGTCAGCGTTTTTAATAACGGGACTCATGACGGGATTAAGATTGCCCAAGCCTTTGCAGTCAACAATAAGTCCGGTGTAATTAACAGTCGTCTGCGTTACGTTAGTGCTCGGTTGCATAAAAGGAATTTTTGGCTCGTCTTTGAAGGGCAGAAAAGCAACTTCCGCAACGGAACCGCGTCCGCCGTAAAGATGCAATTCCATTGTGACTTCGCAAACGCCGTCTGAAATATATGTAGGCGTTCCGACTTCCACAGCATTTTTGACGAGACCTTGGGTATGTGTTCTTACAGCGTCATATTCAAGAGCCATATCGCTCATAGAGGCATCGGCGGTTACTTGAACGCCTTCAACGTATTCGACGAGTTGCCTTTGTGCGTCCATTCGAGCCGCTTGATGAGCCGTCAGTCTGTATTGACCGGGATTATTTTTGTATTTGGCTTTTCCGACGCCGCTGCCTACAACTCGTATAACACCTTTGCCCCAGTCGGTAGTGCCTTCCGCCATAACCAACGCCGTCATTGCAAGCAACAGCGTTAATGCCGTAAGACACACCGCCCATTTTTTGAACTTCATCTAAACCAACTCCCCCTGACTAAATTTTTATCCTTAAAACAATTCGATTTTACGAAAACTGTTTATCAAAGTCAATGCAATATACAATGCTTAATCAAACATTAATCTTATCGAAAATTTTAAGTCAAATCACTTGCCGCTTGCCGAGCCGCTCCGAATTTCCCTTGCCTGATTAAAACCCAGATCGTAATTGATAAAGCCGTCGAAGTCGTAATGATTATTCCCAGTCCGTCAATAAAACTTCCCCAAGGCAATGTTCCTACCATCATTCCGAAGCTCCCGAAAAGTATCGGTACAAAATTTATTACCGAAGAAGCCGTTCCGACATTTTCTTTTGTTTCATGTAAGAGAATTTCCATTGCAAACGGTCGCGCCACCGCTCCTATAGCCGTAAACGGCAGGAACGTCAACAAGAAAATTATCGCCCGCGTTTGCCCGATAAGCAATACCAAAATTCCGCTCGTCATTGCTATTAAAAAACACAGTCGTAGCATTCGGACGTTCGATAAAATATTTTTCAGCTTGAGATATAACATTGGTCCGGCTATCGACGCCGCCGAATTCACCGCGAAAAAGTAACTGAACTCCTGCGCGGAAAGTCCGAAATTTTCTATGTAAATAAATGATGACGCGCTCAAATATGCCATGTACGGCGCGGATAAAATTGCAAACATTACCAACGCCGCCATAAAATATTTCTGTCGCCCGACTTCGGCGAGCAATGTCAGCGAATTTAAAATCCCGCCGCGATAACGTTTTTGTTCGGGTAACGTTTCGCAAAATAAAAATGCCACGATTAAATTTATCGTTCCCAAAACCGTAAGCAGGTAAAACGAGCCGCGCCAATCCGTGAACGTCAATAAAATTCCGCCGACTAAAGGCGCAACCATCGGCGCGATTACTCCCAGCGTCTGTGTGATTGCCAAAATTTTCCTCATCACTTGCCCGCGAAAACAATCTTTTATAACTGCCGTCGCTACCGTCACCAATGCCCCCGACGCAATCGCTTGGAAAAACCTTCCGCATAATAAAAAATAAATATCCGTTGCTCCCGCGCAGGCAAATGATGCCAAAGTATAAATTCCCGCGCCGAATATTAATATCGGACGCCGTCCGTATTTATCGGAGAGAGGTCCAAAAAATATCAGACCCAGTGCGAATACCAAAAAAAATATCGTCAGCGTCAAACTTACAAGAAATTCGCTTGCCGAAAAATATTCGCCCATCTGCGGAAGTGCCGGCATGTAAATATCGGTCGAGAGCGGCACAAACATATTTACAAAAGCCAAATACGCTATCATCGCGTTTATAGAAAGATATTTTTGTCGTTTCATTTAATCGCCTCGCGGAAACGATTTTAGCCATTCCTGCTTTTCCTGTCAAATTATGCGTCGGCAAACATTGTTCACGGTTCCTAAAATCCTTGACGGTTAGCGGCTTAACGAATAAAATATTTTTGTTATTGAAAGGAGCGATTATATGAATTTAAAAATCGGCGAAGTGTTAAACGGATTCAGCTTGAAAAATTCTTCCGAAATCGGCGAGCTGAATGCCACTACTTACGAATTTGAACACATTAAGACGGGCGCGAGACTTTTCTACGTCGCGGCGGACGACGATAATAAAGTTTTTTATATCGGATTCCGCACACCGCCCAAAGATGATACCGGCGTCGCGCACATTGTCGAGCATTCTGTTTTATGCGGCTCAAAAAAATATCCGCTTAAGGAGCCGTTTGTCGAATTGGTTAAAGGTTCATTGAATACTTTTCTTAACGCCATGACTTATCCCGACAAAACGGTTTATCCCGTCGCGAGCCGCAACGCCAAAGATTTTCGCAACTTGCAGGACGTTTATCTCGATGCGGTTTTTAATCCCGCCCTGCTTACGACGCCCGAAATTTTAATGCAGGAAGGTTGGCACTATGAAATTGAAAATGCCGACGCGTCTTTGACTTACAGCGGAGTTGTTTATAATGAAATGAAAGGCGCATTATCTTCGCCCGATGACATTTTGAACAGCAAACTTTTGCATGAAACTTTTCCGCAGAATTGTTACGGTTATCAATCGGGCGGCGACCCTGAGGCTATTCCAAGCCTTACGCAGGAAAATTTTATCGCCTTCCATAAAAAGTTTTATCACCCGTCCAACAGCTTTATCTATCTCTATGGCGACGTGGACATTGCCGAGCAACTCGAATATCTCGACCGCGAATATTTGTCTGCCTTTGATAAGATAGAAGTTGATTCGGAAATTTCCATGCAACCGACTTTCGCCGAAATGAAACGCGTTGATGAAGTTTATCCCATTGGCGAAGAAGAATCCGCTGACGAAAAAACTTTCCTTGCGCTGAATTTGGCTGTCGGCGACGTGACGGATACTCTTACGAATTTGGGCTTGGGGATTTTAAGCCATGCGCTGTTCAGCAGTCCCGCCGCGCCCGTTCGTAAGGCTTTGATTGATTCGGATTTGGGTAAAGATGTTGACGTAGGACTTGAGGACGATTTACTCCAGCCGACTTTTACAATCACACTTAACGGCTCGGAAAAAGACCGCGCAGAAAAATTTTATAATCTTTTGAACGATGAACTTAAAAAGTTGGTCGACAACGGCATTGATAAAACACTGTTGCAGGCATCGATAAATTTAATGGAGTTCAGACTTCGCGAGGCTGATTTCGGATTTGCGCCCAAAGGTTTGATTTACGGCTTGCGACTTTTAAAGACGTGGCTTTACGGCGGTGACCCGAATGCTTATCTGCGCTATGAAGACGATTTGGCGGCGGTTAAACGCGGGCTTGACGAAAATTATTTTGAAGGGCTGATTCAAAAGTATTTACTTGACAATCCGCACAAAGTTTTGATGACGCTTGCGCCCGATAAAACTTTTGCAAAAAAACGCGACGAAGCTCAAGCTCAAAAACTTTCCAAAATCAAATCGGCTTTGACTCCCGCGCAGATTCAAAACATTATCGACACGACCGAGAAATTAAAAATCCGTCAGCAAAGTCCCGATTCGCCCGAAGCTCTCAAGACAATTCCTATCTTAAAGCGCGAAGACCTCAAAAAGGAACCGGAAAATTTGCCTTTGCAATTCCGCGACATTGACGGCACAAGAATTCTTTTCAGCAATCTCGACACGCACGGCATAATTTATCTGACGTTTTACTTCGACGCTACCAAAGTTCCGCAGGATAAACTTCATCATGCTTATCTGCTGACAGAACTGCTCGGCAACATTGATACCAAAAAACATTCCTATGAAGAACTTGCGATTCTTACAAACTTAAATATCGGCGGGTTCGGAGCAAATCTCCATGCGGATTCCGAAAACGGCAATCCCAATGCCTTTGAGCCGCGCTTAAAAGTTTTCGTCAAAGCTCTTGAATCAAAGCTCGGCGACATGACGGATATTCTCTCCGAAATTTTCAACGATACAGCCTTCACGAATAAAAAACGCCTGCGCGAACTAATCGAACAGGAGCAAATTAATTTTGAATTGGGCTTGCAGAATATGGCAACGCAAATAGTTTCTTCGCAACTTGCCGCTTATCAGAACAGGGCGGGAGCTTACAACGCCGCCGCTTATCTGCCTTACAACAAATTTTTGAAAGACCTTCTGGAAAATTTCGATGATAAATTTGATGATTTGGTTGATGATTTGTATGACGTGCTTGAGCGGCTTGTTAATCGCAACGGCTTGATTATCAGCGTCACCGCGCCCGAAGAGCTTTATAAAAAGTTCAGACCGTATCTGCAAGATTTGATTAAGAATTTGAAGGCTGAAGAATTTAAGCGCGAACATTATTCTTTCCCGCGTAAGCCGAAAAATGAAGGGATTTATTCTCAAAGTCGCGTTCAATACGTCGGCAAGGGCGCGAATTTCATTGAGCTTGGTCACGAATACACAGGCGCATTGAACATTTTGGAAACGATTTTGCGCTATGAATATCTCTGGATAAAAATTCGTGTTCAGGGCGGCGCGTACGGAGCCTTCGCGAGTTTCGGACGCAACGGAAATTTATTCTTCGGCTCCTATCGCGACCCGAACCTTAAAAAGACGCTTGAAACTTTTGACGGCACAGCCGATTTCCTTAAGAATTTCGACGTAAGCGACAGGGAAATGGACAAGTACATAATCGGCACGATGAGCAAGATTGATAAGCCGTTGACGCCGTCGCTTAAAGGACAGATTGCCGCCGATTTCTGCTTAAGGAATATCACTTACGCCGACCGCCAAAAATCTCGCAATGAAATTCTCACTGCGCGGCAGGAAGATATTCGCGCCTTATCGAAAATCGTTGAAGACTGCATGAATCAAAATGCTTTATGCGTCTTCGGCAATGAGGAGATTATCAAAGAGAACGCTGAAATTTTCGGCGAGATTAAATCCGCTTTGGATTGAGTAAATTAAATGGGCACCGAACTTTTAAGCAAAGAGTTCATTGAAACTTTTTCCGCAATACATGCGACGGGCTTACCGTTAGCCAAGACGTTTGCTTTATACGGCGCGGGCTTCAGTGTCGGAAAAAATATCGTCAAGACGATTCGCGGCAGTATCAGAGGCGGCGTGGCGATTGCCGATGTCATTCGCGATACCATTATTTCTTTCGGCGTCGGATACATAATCGGAGCAACGAGCGGAGGCGCGATTATTTCAGCCGTCACCAATTTAACTGCGCAAAACAATTCCGAATTCGTCAATGCCTTTATGAATCGATTGCTCGGAATGATTTACGCGGCGGGCGCGGATGTCAATGCAGTTTCAGCGTTTGCAATGACGGCTCCGCCTGTTTTGCTCGGCGCATTAATCGGAGGAATTTTCGCTTTCTTATTCAGCAGATAATTAACAGGAGGGCTTTTAATGAAGAAAATACCATTTAAGGGCGCGTGCGTCGCGATTGTCACGCCGTTTGATGAGACGGGCATAAATTTTGCCGAACTCGGACGGATTATTGATAATCAAATCGAAAATCACACGGACGCAATTTGTATCACGGGCACGACGGGCGAAACTGCCACTTTAAACGACGAGGAACATAAAGCCGCGATTAAATTTGCGGTCGAACATGTCAACGGGCGAGTTCCCGTCATTGCGGGCACAGGTTCCAACGATACTTCCTATGCAATTCAAATGTCGCAATACGCGGAGAAAGTCGGAGCCGATGCCGTCCTTTTGGTCACGCCTTACTATAACAAGTGCACTCAAAAAGGACTCGTCGCGCATTATATGAAAATCGCCGACAGCATTAACATTTCCGCAATCCTCTACAACGTGCCGGGACGGACGGGAGTTGATATTAAGCCCGAATCCTACGCCAAACTTTGCAAACACCCGCGCATTGTCGCAGTTAAAGAGGCTAACGGCGATTTGACTTCGATTTTAAGGACGCGCAAGCTTTGCGGCGACGAACTCGCTGTTTATTCGGGCAATGACGATCAAACGATTCCGATTCTTTCGCTCGGCGGCAGCGGTGTTATTTCTGTTTTATCGAACGTCGCGCCGCATGATACTCACATGATTTGCCAAAATTATTTCGACGGCAAAATCGAAGAGGCGGCTCGTATGCAAATCGATTACTGCGATTTAATTGACGCGCTGTTTTGCGAAGTAAATCCCATTCCCGTTAAAACCGCCATGAAACTTTTGGGCTGGAACGTCGGGAATTTGCGTATGCCGCTCAGCGAAATTGAACCGAATCATCTTGAACAAATTAAAACTGCGCTCAAAGCTCACGGCTTACTTTAAGGGAGGCGATTTGGTTTGAAAAAATTTTTAGTCGCGTTGATAATGTCGGCGATATTCTTAACGTCGTCGATTGCATTGGCGGCTTATGAAGAATTTATCGAAGAAGAAGCTGATCTCACGACGATAAAAACTATGGCGATTGCCATGCCGAATTTTTATAAAATCACGGACGAGGAGCCGAATCTTGACGAGCTTACAAAGTCAATTTACGCAGTCGGCAGAGATACTTCATCTCACGACATAATCTCTTATGAAGAAATAGCCGGCTCCATTCGCCGCGATACGGGCGTTGATATTTATTCGCTCAACGCGGTTGAGGCGGAAAAGATTTTCAATGCGAATATCGCCAAATACGCTGATACTTACATGGTTGCGACCGTCGCCAACAATTCGGGCAAGCCTTGGCTTTTCTTTTACGTCTACAATGCCGCAGATTCAAAGCTCATGTACACCTACAGCATTCAGAGTAATTCAATCGGCAAAAACGCCAAAGGTTACAACAAAGCCGCCGAAGCTTTTTACAAGCAATTCGACCAAACTTCCGTAAAGAATCTAAGCAAGGAAGATAAAAAGAATATGGAAGCAAAGCGCGAAGCCAAAGCCCAAAAGCGCAAGATTAAAAAGATGACTTACAAGACAGGGCACTCTAAAGCCGACTTGGTTAAGAAAAAATAATTTCGTAAGCAACAAAAAACCCGCGTGGAAAATCTGCGCGGGATATTTTTTACTCACCGTAGAGAATAAGATTAACCATTTGCCCCAACTCGGATTTGTCGGAATAAGTTTGAACGGGACGACTTGAATTATTTGATTCAATTTCGGCTCGCGTATCGTAGGAAAGAATTTTCGACCATAAAATTTCGTAAGTTTTTTCGGCATGATTGATTTTCACGTCGTAAACATACATTCGATTTAAACTCGCCTTGATAACCGCCATATTCACATAGAACACCGAATAACTTTCCGTATTTATGCTGTCGGCGTCGTAGTAATAGCCGTTGTCGTCCAATGCGTCGATAAATTTAAGATTTTCTGCCGAACAAGTCGCGCCGCTTAACATAATCATCGCCGCGCAGATTAGAAAAAATTTTTTCATTTAATCACCTCTCACACTCCGAAAATTTTTGTTATGAAAGTCCGCAAAACTTCCTGCATAACCGTTACATTCAAAAGCAATGCCTCAGCTCGCGGTCTCAATTTCGTATAATGGAAAGTCGGATTATGCGCGACCGTGAAATCAGTCGGATAAGCAATCGGCTCGAATTCGCACAGATTGAAATTCAATACGGCGCGTTTCATGTGAAAAGCACTGGTAACGAGCAATGGCTTTGTAAAATTTTTATCGCGAAGAATTTCGGCGGAATATCGGGCGTTTTGAGTGGTGTTTACACTCTTTGTCTCGGTTAAGATTTTATCTGCAGGAACTCCCAAAGATTTTAAAACCCGCGCAGATATTTCAGCCTCCGCGCCCGAATCGCTGTAAGTTTGTCCGCCGCTTACCAAAATAGGTACGTTTAAAATTTTTTGCAACCTCACTGCCGTTAAAAGTCTGTTGGCAGGGCTTGCGCATAAAGCTCCCACGCCGTCAACGTCGGGCACTTGACTTATCGCGCCGCCGCCGAGTAAGACGATAACATCTGCGCCCGAAGTTTCAATCTGCGCGGGCGGTGTATATGCTTTTTCCAACCAACCCATTAATCTTTCCGCAACCAAGCTCGTGCACAACAGATAGAAAATCGCAGTCCCGATTAAAACTATCAGCGAAAGTTTCTTGTCGATTCGGAACAGCTTAACCGACAATGCCGCCAACAAAATTATAAAAATTCCCGGCGGCAATATCCACGCCGCTCCGAATTTCAAAAAGTATACCAAAAAGTCACGTCCTTAAGTCGTCTTGACGTTGAATGCGGCATCAATTTCTTCGAGCGATTTCTTTTTGCTCTCAATCCCCAAACTCAATATGATAATCGAGATTATTACAAAGACCGACGCGAACATTAAGAAAATCGAATTTATATGCGCCCCGTGAACCAATAACACGCCGACAAGCATGGGAGCCGTCATGCCGCCGATTCGTCCGAAACCTGCTGCCCAGCCGGAACCCAATGCCCTTATCGCCGTCGGATAAAGTTCCGGCGTATAAGTATAGATTACGCCCCACGCTCCGAGATTAAAGAAACTCATCGCCGCGCCCCAGCCTAAAATTTCATAACTCGTTGCCGCATTGCCGAAGAAATATGCACAGACGCCCGACATCAACAGGAACAGCGATAATGTATAACGCCGCCCGATTATATCAACCAACAATGCCGCCGCAAAATAGCCCGGTAATTGTGCAAGCGTCATTATCAAAACATATTCAAACGTTTTTACGACTTCAAAGCCTTGCGAAAAGACTATGGACGGCAACCACATGAATATTCCGTAGTAACTGAATACTATTCCGAACCACGCAAGCCATAACATTAACGTCCGAACGCGGAAAGTTTTTGACCATAAAGTTAAAACATTCAGCTTAAAAATCGGCGTTGCCTCTTCCTCAAATTCTTTATCGAAAGGCTTGCTCTTTACTCCCAATTTCTTTTCCAGCGTCAAAATTATGTTCTGAGCCTCTTCGATTTTGCCTTTGGATATTAAATAGCGAATCGATTCGGGCATATGTAAACGGATTAAAAAGACGTAAAGCGCGGGCATTGCTCCGATTATGAATGCGATTTTCCAACCGAATTTCGGAATTATCAAATAGGAAATCAAAGCCGCCACGAGCCATCCAAAACCCCAGAAACTTTCCAGCAATACAATAAATCTTCCGCGCAGATGAGTCGGTGCGTATTCGCTCATTAAAGTTGCCGCTACAGGCAATTCGCCGCCCAAACCGAAGCCGACCAAAAATCTGAAGAATAACAGACTTTCATAACTCCATGCAATCGCGCAGAGTCCCGTTGCCACGCTGTATAAAATAACTGTCGCCGCGAAAACATTTTTGCGCCCGAATTTATCGGCGACTGTTCCCGCCAATATCGCGCCCAAAGCCATTCCGATTAAGCCGACACTCCCTATCCAGCCGACTTGTTCCGGCGTTAAGCCCCATTCTTTTGCCAAAATCGGCAACACGAATGAAATTAAACCCGTGTCCATTGAGTCGAACAGCCAGCCTAATCCTGTCACGACCAATAATTTGTAATGGAACGAGCCGACCGGTAAAGTCTCAAGCCTTTCAAGTATCAATCTCAACACTCCTTAAATTCAATTCAAACGGCTTGAATTTTATTTCACATGAAAAGAAATTGCAAGGGTTAATCAAAATTTAAATCGCCCCGTTGATAAGCGTTGCGTTATCATGTAAAATACAGATAGTTGTACAGGGATTTTCTCTAAGATTTGCAAGGAGGCGATTAAAATGGATTTTACAGCTGTAGGGAAGATAAGTTCTTACGTTAAGACCAAGAATTTAACTCTCGCCGCGAAACACAAAATCCGAACGGGGCAAACGCTCACCAACTCGAACGGAAATTTTGTTTCAACGAAGACTACGACATTCGACAAACTCACTGAGGCGGCAAAGACTTCAAGCGACAAAACTAAGCAAGCCAAACTGCGTCGAATCAAACAGAAACTCATGGGCGGTAAGAAACTTTCTGAAGAAGAAATGGGCTTTCTGCGCGTCAACGATCCTAAAATGTACTCGAAGGCTAAACACGCCGAAGAGGCTCGCGAAGAACTCAAGGAAGAACTCAAAAAGGCTAAAAGTAAGTCTGAGGCTCGCGAGGCAATGACACGCGCCATGATTAAGGCATCAACGGAGGCAATGGCTGAACTCGGAGCTTTGGGACAATGCGGCGGAGTCGAAGGCGGCGGCAGTGCAGGTAACGGCTCAATATCATTTGGCGGCGACGCGGAAACAGTAAACATTTCCGGCGGCGATGCGGGCTCGATGAATGTTTCGGGCGGCGAAGTTTCGGCGGAAGGCGATAAAAATATTTCCGGCACGGAAAATCAATCGTTCAGCGAAATCAATCAATCGATTCAGAATACGGACGATAAATCTTCGACCGATAAAAATTCGGCTGATAAAAATTTTGTCGCACAAAAAAAGTCGGACGACGATTCAAAGACGCCCGAAGATATTATGGAAAAATATATCATGACGATTCGCGCTCTCGAAGACGAATGGGCACGTTTCACCAACTCCGACGAGTATAAAAATTTGCCCGAAAATACTTTGGACGAAACGACTGCCGATGACGATAAAAAAGTTCATAAGCAAGTTAAGGAACCGAATCACAAGTTTTTAAATGCAGTTGCCGTTTATCGTAACAGTATGCTTTATCAGTTAGATATTTTGTAGGAATCATTTTTTATAAGAAAAGCTCCCTCCGTCAACTTTTTGGCGCAGGGATTTTTTTTATAAATTATTTACGACGCCCGCGAATAAAGTTACGTTCGATTTAACGTCTCGAATCATGAAAAGAAAAGGTCTGTCGGCAATAAAATAAACTGTGGGCGGAGGTTTGGGATTAAATACAGCCGTAGCGTTTATATTGATTTCGGTAATGGCGGCGGCTTCGGTACCTTGTTCGTCGACTTTAACTTTGGCGCGGTGTTTGGCGTTTTCAATTTTAAGCGACGTCCCGTTGATTATGTTAAAAAATTCGGCGTCGTCGGTAAAAGATTTTTCAATGCCCATTGCCTTAAGACTGTCAACAAGGCTGTTTTCAATGTCCAGTTCAAATTTCGGCAGACGAACAACAACTTCACCGTCAAAAGCTGAAGAATTTCTTAAGCCGTTAATGAAATCTGCGCGATAGGAAAAAGTTTCATTGTTCCAAAACTCGGCAACGTTCAAAGATTTATCGACGGGCAGAATCAGATACATTGCGGCATTTTCGGAATAGGGGAGTACAATACCTTTAAATTTTTCGTCCTCACGGTAAGCAATCGCATTCTCGAAAACTTTATTCATCGTGTCAACTTCCCTAGTTGAGCCGTTGCGATTGTTAAATGTTTCCACTTCGGTAACGTGTGCTTTGAAAGGCATTTGCCATTTGCCCTTGAAATAGACGACGTTAAGCAAATCGGTCAGCGTATCGGCTGTGACAATCGATTTATAATTCGGGATAAAACCGGCGGTCTTGTCGCTTACCCAGTTAGAAATTTTCTGTTTTTCGCCGTCAAGGTCGCTGCTGAAATTTGCCTTGCGCACGTCCGATTTATAAATGTCAGTCACAACGCGCTTAAAATTTTTGTCAAGCCCTTTTCCGATAACGCTTTTGTCGATAAGCAGAAGATTAGACTCCATAAAAAGATTTTCGCCGCGATAATTTTTCTCGGCATATTCTGAGAAATTCTTATGGCAATCGTTGAGATTTTCCAAGTTGTCGGCGTCAAGTGCGAAGATAATTTCCTTAAGAGTATCGCCGCTTGCGCCGTTCGCCAAGATACTCAACGCCGCATTTATTCCGTAAGGCGAATAGAAAATATTTTCGTCTCGATTCAGCGTCGCGAAATATTTCCAACAAAAGACGTCAACGCTCGTTGAAAGATTCCGCGCAGGTTCGGCGTTTGCATGTCCGATAAAAATCAACATAAGAATCACCGCTGTCAAAAATTTTTTCATGTCAATCACTCCCAAAAAAATTAGGGAAACAGGTTATAAAACTATTTCCCTATTTCCCTATTTCCCTATTTCCCTAACTACTGCCGACTAAATTTTATCCTTTAGCTTTGAGTTCTTGGAGTTTCGGTCCCATAATGCGCTTGTAAGCCTCAACGCCCGGTTGATTGAAAGCGTCAATATTCAAAAGTTCGCCTTCGTAAGCAACCGACATTGCCAGCAAATACATTAATTCGCCGAGATGATACTCGTTGACTTCGGGGAGCGTGAAGCAAGCGTTAAAGCGTTTGTTGGACTTGAGAGCGTCCGCATTTGATTGACGAGCAACTTCGAGAGCGTCGCCCATTTTAACGCCCGAAATATCCGCGAGTTTTTTGACGGTCGGGAAAATGTTCGGGATTGTCAAATCGTTCTCCCACTTAGCAACTTTAACGAATTGGACAACTTTATCAAGCGTGCCTTCTTGGTGTTGCTGAGTCTGCGAATGCATATCGGTTGTACCGACTGCAACAAGCGGAGTGCGTCCTTCGCAAACTTCCTCGCCGTCTTTGCTCCATTGTTTGCCGAGCGATTCAGCCAAAAGTTGAATGTACCATTCGGACAAGGATTTGAGATAATCGCCGTAAGGCATAAGGACTTCGATATTGCGCCCGTGTTTCTTGTAAGCCGCAACCTTCAAAGCCGCATTGAGCATGGCGGGATTCTGCCAGATGTCATCATTTTGGCAAGCTTTATCCATGTCTTGTGCGCCTTGCAGGAATTTTTCAATG
>JAFZIQ010000153.1 GCA_017554285.1 Selenomonadaceae bacterium | reverse complement strand
TCTTGATGCCGGCCAGGAAAGCCAGCTCTGAGCCCCAGAAGGTGTACCAACAGGTGATGAATCTGTCCGACAGACCTTCCTTGTCGAATATCCGCAAGGCCATTTCAGCGACGAACACCCATTTTCGGCGGCATTGCGGAGAGTGGCGAGGGCGGCGAAAACTTCAGGGGTAAACTTCATGATGAATCACTCCTTGCGATTTTGTGCAGGGCGTGATAAGATAAATACGCGAAAAGCCCTGCGCTTAGATTGATTTTCGTAACAAGGTCAGTTTAGCACAGCGGCTTTTCGTTTGCAATGAAAAGGTTTGAAATGATGGACAGAACAACGGATTATGCAAAGTTGATTGTCGGCGGCGGCAAGTTATGCGGGCGGGCAGAATATCTCGCCTGCAAGCGACACTTAGACGATATGACCCGCAAAAATTTTCCCTACATGTTTGACGCGGAAATAGCAGAGCGACACATAGAACTGGCTAACAAGCTGACAATCGGGGAAGGCAATTCACCAAAGAAATTAAAGACGCGCGGCTTTCAAAATTTTATCATTGGCAGTTTGTTCGGCTGGAGAAAAAAACGTTCCAAAGAAAGACGCTTTAGAGAAGCCTATATTCAGATGGGGCGGCAAAACGGCAAGAGCTTTATCGCTGGTGAATTATGCAACGACTTCGCGACGTTCAGCGGCTATCATCACGGGCGTATATTCTGTGCGGCAACAAAGCATGACCAAGCGCGGATTGTCTTTGATGAGATAGTGAAATTTATAGAATCAGATAAAAACTTAATGGAACTTTATAAGATTCGTAAATATGACAGTACAATTACTTCTCTTGTTACGGAAACGACGATAAAAGCTATCGGGCGTGATACAAAATCTGCAGACGGTTTCCGTTCCGTGCTCAGTGTTCTTGATGAGTTACACGCACATCCGAATAATCAGCTCTATAAACTTTTATTCGACGGTCAAATAAACGTCGATAACAGCTTACTTTTGGCAATTACGACAGCGGGATTCAATTTGAATTCTTTTTGCTACGAACATTATCAGTTCTGCAAAAAAGTTTTATCCGGAGCAATAGAAAAGGAATCATTATTTGTTTTTATTACGGAGCTTGACGACGAAGATGACATTTGGGAGCCTAAAAATTGGGCGAAGGCAAATCCGCTTTTACTCTGGAATGACGATAACACTTTGAATAAAGAAATGTTGGCGAGAATGGCAGAGAAAGCAATCGACGCTAAAGAAAAGCAAGGCAACGAGCTGATAAATTTTTTAACAAAGTCATTAAATCGCTGGGTAACATATACGGGTGGTGCATGGCTTGACGCGGAGAAATGGCGAGCTTGCGCCTGTGATATTAAACTTGACAATCTGCGCGGACGCGAATGTTATTTAGGAATAGATTTAAGTTCCGGAGGAGATTTAACTTCGATAGCATTAGTATTTCCGGCGTTGACGGGCGACGATAAGATATACGTATGGAGTGTATCATTCATGCCGGAACTGCGAGTTCAAGAACACGAACAGACAGATGATGCGCCGTATAGGTTATGGGCAACGAGCAAGCAATTAATTCTTACAAGCGGCATGTATGGAATTAAAACCGATTATTTAGCGATTATTGCTACATTGAGTAACTTAATAAAGGAACACGATTTAAAGATAATCGGCTGTGGTTACGACGCTCATAACATAGCAGGGATATTGGCGCAGTTGGAAGAGATATTGCCGTGCGATTTAACGGAAATACCTCAATCCGCGCGAAGTTTGAATGATGTAACGATAGATTTCAGACAATCGGTTGAAGCAGGAATAATTCGTTATGACAGGCAAAACTCGTTATTGACGTGGTCAATGGTAAATGCGATTTTGAATGAGCCAAATTCATTTGGCGAAGTAAAGATAGATAAAGTAAAACAGAGTAACAGAATAGACCCGTGCGATGCCGTTTTGGACGCATATAAACTTTATTTTGAAGATAAAAATGATAGAATATCGGAAGGTGAGGCGGCATTAGCGGCATGGTTGAATGTGACGAGCAGAAAATAAAAAAAAACGGCAGGAAATAACCCCTGTCGCAGAGAAATTGTTACCAGAGAAATTTTTATTAATAATTTTTACACAGACCGCCCAAAGACGGCGGGCGGAGGTTAACCGGGTTTAAGGCGAGCCTCCGTTTTGTTGAGGGCAGTAACTTTAGATAGAGCCTCCCGGCAGATAGCGAAGAGTTTCAATTCATTTTGAGCGGCGGAGATATTCAAGTCGCGGCAGAATTCTTGGCATTTGAGCAAGGCGAGTTCCATAGCGCGAGCGAGACTGTCGGAGATATTTTCTTCAGCTGTCGGCTCTGATTCGTGAAGAATGATATGCTGTTCGGCGACTTTAGCTTTTGCGGCGTCAAGTTGCTTGCATAAATCATTGTATTCATCTAAAAGCTCGTCAATGTATCCTCTCAAATAATCGATGTGTGTTTGAGAAATTTCTTCGTTGGCTTCGGCTTCTTCGAGTGCGTCAATAGCTTCAGTTCTCTCGGCAATGGTGGCGTCGATAAGTTTTTGAATTTGTTCAACGGTTAATTCTGATTCGGAGTTTCGGCTTGCCAATACAATTTCAGCGTCAATGAGTTCGTCGTAGGTATCGTCGTCGTCCGAAGGAATCACGGCGATAAAGTCTTGGTTGTCGTCGTCTTCTTCGGAGCCGTCAGTTTCGGGAACGTCGATTGCAGGTTCCAATGCTACGAGTTGTTTTTTGAGTTCGGTAATCTGATTTACACGGTCAGCAATTCTATTGGCAATCTCATCCATGTATTCCTCGAAATCTTGATTCGGGCGATATTGATTAATGACAATGTCGTTGAGATTGCGGGCGTCGTAAGCGTTTTCGTGTTGGAGGCTCGCGATTGCTAATTTAATCTCGGGGATTTTGTTGCGACGTTCGAAGTCTGCAATTTCGGCTGTTTTGATAGTTTGATAAGCGTTGTATTCAGCCGATGACATTCCATTAGAGGCGGCGATAAATTCTTCATAAGACAAGCCTTTAGCTTTTGCACTTGCAACCGTGATTTGGCTATCGTATTCGGATTTTGCAATCTCATTAGCGATTTCAATTTCGGCGTCGATAGCGACTTGCTGGGCGTCGGCAGTTACGACGTAGTCATCAATGACTGTTTCCATAGCAGAGCTATAGATTTTCTCGTATTCAGCAATTTGGCGGCGTTCGTCATCAGTCATGTCGGTTAAGATAACGTTGAGTTCGCGAATAATGCGAGGATTGCAAGCAAACGAATCTAAATGAAGAGTGGCGACTTCCCGCGAAACTTCGATTATCATATTTGGATATTGGTGACGCTCTTCATAGGCTTGCATAATCCATTCGTCTACTTTGCTCTTGCTGAATGTGTAGCCGCCGCGTCCGTTGATTAAATGTTGTCCGTCGCGCAGGATTTCAAATAACGGAGTTTTATTGCCATACATTTTGATTTCGATATAGTAAGGCGTCGTGTCTACGCTGTCTGCGAACATGTCTTGTTGCACGTCGTCGACTTCAACCGGCTTTCCGTCCGCGTCAGTGTAAACTACCGCAAACTCGCCTTTGAACGGCGAATCTGTAATTGCCTTGAACTCGTTAGCAAGACGCGCGTCGATTTCGATTATCGAGCCGTCCTCGATTGCCATTTGCGCAAACGACCGAATTATAAGCTCCGTTGTCGCCTTGCTCCTTTTCACACCGTCAACGAAGAATTTCTTGCCTGTTTCTTGCAAATCGAGAGCCGCGATTGTCATTTTCTCATTTTCTCTTTCTACTACGATTTTCATTTTGAGTTCCTCCTTAGGTTTAGTCTTGATTAACAATATATTTGTTGTATCTGGTACGGATTATATACTACAATAAAAATGTTGTCAAGCGTCATTACAACTTTTCTATTGTTTTTTTTTGAACTGTCATTTATAATAGCTACAACAAAGGGGTTGTTAAAAATGACAGTTGCAGAAGGTTTGAGGAGATTCCGCAAGGAGAAAAAATTAACACAAACAGAGGTTGCTCAAGTGTTAGGAGTTCATCAGCAAGCTTATCAGCGTTACGAAGTCGGAAAAGTATTGCCGATAATAACGGTGCTAATAAAGTTGGCTGACGCTTATAACGTTTCGATTGATTACTTAGTAGGTCGTGACAAAGAAGAAAAAATACAGATTGATAATCTTCAAAAGGTAGAACTTGCCGATTTATCGGAAGGCGGTGATTAAAAATGGCAACGACGGAGGAAAGGGTAGACAAACTGGAAACAAGATTCTCGACACTGGAACAGCAATTCGCAACAACAATGGCTAAAGTTGATTCGCTGTTGGAAGAATCAAAACAGCAACGTGAAGATATTCGTCGAGCACAGGAAAAACACGATGCCGATATGCGGGAAATTCGAGAGGAAAGTCGCCGAAGTCAAGAAAAATACGATGCTGAAATGAAAGAAATCCGAAATGAAATCCGAGACGCGCTGAAAAATTTGCAAGGATTAACGATAGCGGCAGTAGTAGGAATAGCGGCAATATCGGTCGGAGTATTAGGGTTTTTGTGGACGACGGCGCGAAGTATGGAAACGCCGCCGGTACAGACAATGCAATATCAAGCGGCGGAATCAGCGACAAAGTGAATAAAAATTAATCCCTTCGTAGCGGAAGGGATTTTCTATTTGGGAGTAAAAAACAATGTATGAAATTTACAATGAAGATTGTATTGAAGGAATGAAAAGATTAAAAGACAACAGTATTGATTTAATCTTGACTGATTTACCATACAATATTACTGACGTCGCATGGGATAAAAAGAAAATAGATTTATCGGCACTATGGACGGAGTTTAAAAGAATAATCAAGCCGCAAAGCTCGGTACTTTTATTCGGAAGCAGTACATTTACGTTCAAGTTGTACAATTCAAATCCCGAATGGTTTAAGTACAAATATTGTTGGTTAAAAGACAGAGTTACAGGTTTTCCGAACGCGAAGAATCGCCCAATGTGTCGGCATGAAGATATTTTAGTATTTTCAGACGGGAAGATAGCTCACAAAGGCAAATCAAAACAGCGAATGAAATATAATCCGCAGGGACTGATAAAAGGCGGCAGACATTACAGTGGCAGGAAGGCAGGAAATATATACGGCGACCACAACGGCTCTTTGTCACATACATATACATCAGCGTATCACAACTATCCGAATGACATCTTGCGATTTAAGAGACCGCACAACGACGGGCAAAATCATCCGACAGAAAAGCCGGTACAACTTTTGGAATATTTAATTCGTACTTATACGGACAAAGGCGAAACGGTGTTGGACGCGACAATGGGCTCCGGCTCAACGGGCGTGGCGTGTGTGAATACGAATCGCAACTTCATCGGCTTTGAACTCGATACCAATTTTTACGAGATAGCGCAGAAACGAATTGACTTGGCTCTTGCCGCGAAAAGGCAGGAGCTTTTTTGATGAAATTATAGGAGGCGAGGAGGTGAGGAATTGAATTTTTTTAGCGGAGTAAAAAATAAAGTGCTGTCGTTACGTCGTCGAATATTTAATTCGACAGAATCAAAAATAAGAATGACGGATATAATGGAATTGTTCAGCGGCAAAGCGTATGATGAAATATCGGATTTAGGCGAGATAACTTATTTCACATGTTTAAAAACGTTGTCGGAGAGCTTAGGGAAAATGCCGGTGTATCTTATGGACGAAAATAAAAATCGGATAAAAAATCACGCGACGAGTTATCTTTTACAGGTTGCGCCGAACGAGATACACACGCCCGCGCAGTTATTTACTTATTTTGAGTATTGCAGGAATCATTACGGGAACGCCTAC
>JAFZIQ010000152.1 GCA_017554285.1 Selenomonadaceae bacterium | reverse complement strand
GTCGGGAAAAAAATTCGTGTCGGCAACGCGCCTTATACAATCATCGGCGTTTTGGCGAGTAAGGGACAATCAAGCGGCGGTATGGATCAAGACGACGTTGTTTTGATTCCGTTGACGACCGCGCAGGAAAGATTGCTCAGCATAACTTACGTCCGCAGTATCAATGTACAAGTTTCGGATGCCGATAAAATGGACGAGGTTCAAAGCAACATTGAAAAACTTTTGCGGCAACGTCACAGAATCAGAACGGGCGCGGAAGACGATTTCAACGTCCGCAACTTAACAAGCTTAATGGAAACTATGAACTCGACAACGACGATGATAACTTTGCTTTTAGGTTCAATCGCGGGCATTTCCTTAGTTGTCGGCGGTATCGGTATTATGAATATCATGATGGTTTCCGTCACCGAACGCACAAGGGAAATCGGAATCAGAAAAGCTATCGGCGCGACCTACAGCAGTATCATGCTCCAATTCCTTATCGAATCGACTATGATTAGCATAATCGGCGGGCTTATCGGTATTGTTATCGGTATCGGAGCCGCGCAGGCTATTTCCAAATTCGGCAACTTCACAACGGTTATCAGCGGTTTAAGTATCGTTGCGAGTTTCGGTTTTTCGCTGTTCGTGGGAATATTTTTCGGCATGTTACCTGCGCGGAAGGCGGCGCGTCTCGACCCGATTGAGGCTTTGCGTTACGAATAAAATTTTTATCTCAAAGTTGCCCTTCCAATTCCAGATTGATTAAGTTATTCATTTCAACGGCGTATTCAAGCGGCAATTCTTTTGCAATCGGTTCGACAAAGCCGCGAACTATCATTGCCCGCGCCTCTTCCTCCGAAATCCCGCGAGCCATTAAATAAAAAACTGCCTCTTCAGAAATGCGCCCGATTTTAGCCTCGTGCCCAATGTCGGCTTCGTCGCCCTCAATGTCCATAACGGGCAGGGTATCCGAGCGAGATTCATCATCAAGCATAAGCGATTCGCAGTTGACGGAGCATTTCGCGAAGGGCGCATTTTTGGTAACTTTGACAGCCGAACGATAAGTAGCCGCGCCGCCCGATTTGGAAATCGTCCGCGTGTTAATGTTCGCTGAAGTTTTCGGAGCCGCATGAATCACAATCGCGCCCGTATCAAGATTCTGTCCTTTGCCCGCGAAAGTTACGCCTGTAAATTCGGCGCGAGCACCTTCGCCGTGCAAAACACTGCAGGGATAAAGCATGGAAACATGCGAGCCGAAAGAACCGCTTACCCATTCAATCAACCCGTTTTTCTCGACCAGAGCGCGTTTGGTATTCAGATTCATCATGTTGCGCGACCAATTTTCTATCGTCGAATAACGGAGCCTTGCGCCCTCCTTAACAAAAAGTTCGACGCAACCCGCATGTAAATTCGTAACGTTATATCTTGGAGCCGAGCAACCTTCTATGAAATGCAACTTGGCATTCGGTTCGACGATTATTAATGTATGTTCAAATTGCCCCGCGCCCGCCGCATTTAATCTGAAATACGATTGCAACGGAATTTTAACGTCAACGCCCGCCGGAACGTAAACGAAACTTCCGCCCGACCAAACTGCTCCGTGTAATGCGGCAAATTTATGATCTTTGGGCGGTACAAGCGTCATAAAATATTCCTTAACAATGTCCTCGTGTTCAATCAGCGCGGTTTCCATATCGGTATAGACGACGCCCAAATCCGTTAATCGTTTTTGTATGCTGTGATAAACGACCTCCGAATCATATTGCGCACCGACTCCCGCGAGGGATTTTTTTTCGGCGTCGGGGATTCCGAGCCTGTCAAAAGTCTTTTTAATTGCGTCGGGAACTTGCGACCAATCATCAACCTGCTTGGCATTCGGCTTAACGTAAGTCACAATTTCATTCATGTTGAGTTCGGAAATATCCGCTCCCCACGTCGGCAACTCAATTTTTTTATAAACTTCCAACGACTTCAAGCGAAATTCCAACATCCATGACGGGTCTTTTTTCCGCGCAGATATATCGCGAATAATTTCTTCCGTCAAACCCGCATCGCTTTTATAAATCGATTTATCTTCGTCGCGAACGTCATAAAGTGCCCGCTCTATGTCTTGAATATAATTTTTCATGATTCAACCTCGAAGGGCGCGTAGCCGTGCTCCGAAACTTCACTGACGAGTTCCGCTCCGCCGCTTTTAACTATCCGCCCGTTTAAAAATATGTGAGCGCGATTAACGGGCAAATGTTTCAAAATCTGCGCGTTGTGAGTGATGATTATGCAGGAATTATTTTCGTTGTGAAATTTGGCGACGCCGCTCGAAACAATTTCGACCGCGTCAACGTCAAGCCCGCTGTCGGTCTCGTCAAGCAATGCAAGTTTCGGATTCAAAACCAACAGTTGAAGAATTTCATTGCGTTTCTTTTCGCCGCCGCTGAAGCCGACGTTCATATAACGGCTCGCGTATTCGGGATTGATTTGCAACTCCTTCATAAGCGCAAGCAGTTCCTTATGAAATTGGAGGATTTTAATTTTCTCGCCGCTTATCGCCTGCTTTGACGTGCGAAGCATATTCTCGACCGTGATACCCGGAATTTCTTCGGGCGTTTGAAAGGATAAAAAAATGCCGCGCCTTGCCCGCTCAAAAGTTTTCAGCGCGGTTAAATCTTCGCCCTCAAAAAAAATTTCTCCGCCCGTGATTTCGTATTTCGGATGTCCCATAATGACATTCATAAGCGTCGATTTGCCGGAGCCGTTCGCCCCCAAAATTACGTGAACTTCGCCCTTGCCGATACTTAAATTGACGCCGCGCAAAATTTCTTTATCGCCCGCTTTGACATGTAAATTCTTTATCTCAAGCAAAATTATTCGCCTCCCGTTTAAACTTTAAAATCATTTTAACCGAGCAAAAATTTTTGTCAAACCTAAATGATTTTTCGTTGCGCAGATTTGACAAATTAGCTATAATCCCCGCGTGTTTTAAAAATTTTGAAAGGAAGTTTTATCTATGCCCAAACCCGGCAAAGCGTTTATCTTTTTTAACTGCGACGCCTTCAAAAACGAAGCGTCAATGAATATTTTTTACAACCACGAAGTTTATAAAGATACAAAGACTTCGCGCAAAAATCTTTGGAAGAGGATTAAGGAAGAATGCGGCGCGGAACGAATTCAGATTGCGACCGATAATCTTAAAGCCGTGGAGCTTGCGATAACCGAAGGCGACCCCGTCACGGCAAGCGATTATATTCAATTCGGCGCGATTCGTATGATTGATTGCTATTGAGGTTTTTATGACGACAAAAAAAATTGCTCTCTTTATCGACGCAGATAATATCTCTGCCAAATTCGGCAAACAAATCATTGAGACTTTGGAAAGTCGCGGAGAAATTTTTATCCGCAGGATTTACGGCAACTGGGAAAAAATTTCTCTGCACGGTTGGAACGAGTGCATTTTAAATTTTTCACTCCGCGCAGTTCAGCAACCCGATTTCGCGACAGGCAAAAATGCAACCGATATGTCTTTGGCTATCGACGCAATGGACGTGCTTTACGGCGGCAAGGCTGAAATTTTCGTGCTCGTCTCCAATGACAGCGATTTTACTCCGCTGGTTATCAGACTTCGCGAAGGTGGTATGAATGTTATCGGCATGGGAAATGAAAATGCTTCCCTGTCTTTTCGTAACGCCTGCAACGAGTTTATTGATTTTGACAAAGTTCAAACTAAAGTCGTTGTTTCCGTGCCCGTTAAAATTTCTGAGAATCAAAAAGTTCAGTCCGTCCCTAAAGTTTCTCCAACGCCCGTTAAATCTTTCACGCCTAAAATTGTTCAGATAACCGACAAAAAATTACAAAGCGAACGGGATAAAAAAATTCGGCAACTGCATAACGTCCTACGCGAGAGTGCGAAAATTCACGGCGACGCAAGGGGATTTTTTATGCTGAATCAAGCGGGCATGGAAATTAAAAATAAAAATCTCGGCTTCGGGGTAAAAAATTTAGGTTACGGTACGTTGCAAGAATTCATTTCGGCTTTCCCGAAACTTTACGAAGTACAGAAGACAGGAAATATTGTTCTTTGTCGTTGCTTGACAAATGAACAAAAAAATTCCGCTGCCAATGACAAGTTTCAAAAAATTCATAAAATCCTGCGCGACACCGCAAATAGTCATGGTAATTTGAACGGTTTCACTGATTTATGTCATGCGGGCAACGCCATAGCAAATAAAAATCTCAGCATAAAGGGTTCGGGATACGGCACTTTACAAAAATTCATTGCCGCCTTTCCGAAACTTTACGAGTTGCATAAAAATAAAAAGCGGCTTTATTATCGGTGTAAGTAGCGCAAAATATTTTAAACAGTTGCTAGACAAAATACGCCGCGTCATGTATAATTCTGAAAATATCTTGCAGAAGGAGGAGGCTCGTTAAGGGTTATCCTCCTTTTGCAGGAGGGGCAAGGTATGGTTCTTGGTCTAAATAATAAATTTTGTAAGGAGGATATTTTTTCACTCGAAGAAAAAAATTTTTGTCTAGTAGTAAGGAGGTTTCAAAATGAGTGAAGGAGGAAGTTCGGCATTTGCCGTAGCGCAACAGATCGGTAAGTCATTGTTCCTGCCGATTGCCGTATTGCCGTTTGCGGGCGTGTTGTTGGGTGTCGGTGCGTCATTCTCGAATCCCACGACTATTGCGGCTTACGGTTTGGAGGCTGCTCTCCATCCCGGCAGTGCGCTGTTCAGTTTCATGGTCATTCTTTCAAACGTCGGCGGAGCAATCTTCGGAAACTTGCCGTTGATTTTCGCATTGGCGGTTGCTCTCGGTATGGCTAAGAAAGAAAAAGGTATCGCCGTTCTCGGCGCAGCAATTTTCTATCTCGTTCTCTTAACAACGATTCACGTCTTTTTGGGTCTTGACGGCTCGATTCACGCTGACGGCTCGATTGATCCCAGCGTTAAGGAAGGCGCGATAACTTCAGTTCTCGGTATCGTTACTTTGCAGATGGGTGTTTTCGCGGGTATCGTTACGGGTTTGGTTGCGGCTCAACTTTGTAACAAGTATTATAAAATGCAACTCCCGCCCGCGTTTTCATTCTTCGGCGGTACACGTTTCGTCCCGATTGTCTGCATGATTTTCGGCACGATTACCGGCGTTATTATGTATTTCGTTTGGCCGATTGTGCAAACGGGTATCTTTGCACTCGGCGGCGTCGTTCAGGCAGCAGGTTATTTCGGTACATTCTTCTTTGGTTGCTGTGAACGTGCTCTTATCCCCTTTGGTTTACATCATATCTTCTACCTGCCTTTCTGGCAAACAGGTCTCGGCGGCACGGCTGTTATCGACGGACAAACCGTCATGGGTGCGCAGAATATTTTCTTCGCGGAACTCGCCTCGCCGAACACGGAACATTTCTCGGTTGACGCTGCCCGTTTCTTAATGGGTAAATTCCCCTTCATGATGGCAGGTCTTCCGGCGGCGGCGTTCGCAATGTACACTTGCGCTCGTCCCGAAAAGAAAAAGGCTGCAGGTTCGCTGTTATTCTCGGTCGGCTTGACTTCGTTCCTCACGGGTATCACCGAGCCTATCGAATTCACGTTCCTCTTCCTTGCTAAAGAACTTTTCATGATTCACGTATTCTACGCTGGTGTATCTTTTGCGGCTTGCCACGTTATGGGTATTGCAATGGGTACAACTTTCTCCGACGGTTTGATTGACTTTATCCTTTACGGCGTCCTGCCCGGTCAATCAAAGACCAACTGGATGATGATGTTGCCGTTATTCGCAGTGTTCGCGATTCTCTACTTCATCACGTTTAAATTCTTCATTATGAAATGGGATTTGAAGACTCCGGGTCGTGAAGCTGACGATGAAGAAGTTAAGATGATGTCCAAAGACGAATACCGCAAAGCTACGGGCGTCGGTGTTGCAGGCGGCGGCGCAGGTTCGGCGGCACTTTCCAGCCTTACTCCCGACCAGCAAAAATCTGCTACGATTCTCGGCGGTGTCGGCGGCGTCGATAACGTCACTGAAATTGACTGCTGTGCAACTCGTTTGCGTTTGACTTTGGTTGACGGCTCGAAAGTCAACGAAGCTGTTTTGAAGTCGACGGGCGCGGGCGGCGTTGTTATCAAAGGCAATGCTATCCAAGTTATTTACGGACCCAGCGTCACGATTGTTAAGGCGAACTTTGAAGAATTCGTTGAGGATATTCGCGCAGGCAAGATTGATCGTTCGATTGTTGAGGGCGCAAGCGGCGGCAGTTCTGCGGCGGCGGCTGAACCCGAAAAACCCAAGATGCAAGATGCGAAATTCGGTGCACACCTTACCGGTCGTATGATGCTCATGAACGAAGTACCCGATGACGGCTTTGCATCTCGTGCAATGGGCGACGGCGTTGCGGTCGATCCGACTGAAGGCAAATTGTTGGCTCCTTCAGACGGTACGATTACTCTTATCTTCCCGACCAAACATGCTATCGGCATGGTTACGCCCGAAGGCGCAGAATTGCTTATGCATATCGGTATCGACACTGTTAAACTTGACGGTCAGCACTTTGAAGTTCATGTTACTGACGGTCAAGAAGTCAAACGCGGCGACTTGCTTGTCACGTTCGACATTGACGCGATTAAGAAGGCGGGCTATCCTGTTGTTACGCCGCTTATCGTCACCAATTCTTCCGCTTACGGCACAGTTCGTCCGCTCAAGACCGGCGATGTCAAGGCGGGCACTGATGACTTGCTGGAAGTTCTCGGCTGAGTCGACAACGTTTCAAAAATTCGAGTGAATAATATTCTTCCTTAAGTTAAGCCCGTCGGAGAAAATTCGGCGGGCAATTTTTTTTAATAGGGATTAGGGACTGGGGATTAGGGATTAGCTTAAAGCTAAATTAGGAATGAGGAATTTGGAATGACTTCTTATATAAAGACTGCGGCAATGATTACGCTTTGCATATTTATTCCGCCGCTGGGCTGGTTTTTCATGTATAAATATTCGACATTCGATAAGCAGACGAATCTTATACTTGCCGCCGCGTGTTTGGCGTTTTTCATTTATGCGAACATGTCGGCGGGTAATCTCAATTATATTTTTGACGATAAAAAAGGTTTTGAAATTCGCATGACGCCCGAAGAGTTCAGAGAAAAATTTAATGCTTCCGCGCAGAGACTCGCACCGAATTTGGGCTTGAAGATTGAAGAGACGCTTAAAGTTGAAGATAAAAATTTTACTTACGAGTTCACGCCGAAATTAAAATTGGTCGGGACGCTTGAGGACGAAAAGATTTCCGAGCTGAAAATTTTCACGGAGCCGACGAATCAAGACGAATCATTTCAAACGATAAATGTATTGGGGCTTTTAATAGCAACGCTTAATCCCGAACTCGACGCGGAAGACAGAGGGGAAGTCATGCGCGATTTGCGAATGCTTAAGGAAGTTTCGACGGAAGGCACCTACGATTGGACGACAAATCGCGGCTTGATAAAATATTCTGTTCATGCGGATAAGGGCAAAGTTATTTTTACGGCAGAGCTTATGCGGGCTTGAAAAATTTATCGGCGGCAGTTATATTTAGAGAAAAGTTTGGAGGTCTTGAGATGAAATCAATTTGCGTGATACCTGCGCGATATTCTTCAACGCGATTGCCGGGCAAGCCGCTTAAAGACATTTGCGGAAAACCGATGATTTGTCGGGTTTGGGAACGGGCGAGCCGTGCAAAATCTGTGGCTGAAGTTATCGTAGCGACTGACGACGAAAGAATTTTACAAGCCGTCGAAAAAAATTCGGGGCGTGCGATTATGACGCGAGCCGACCATAAAACGGGCACAGACCGTTTGGCAGAAGTTGCCGAGAAATTTCCCGACGTTGAAGTTATCGTAAACGTTCAAGGCGACGAGCCGTTGATTGAGCCGACTTTGATTGATGAACTTGTTGCCGAATTTGTTGCGGATAAAGATTTGCAAATGGCGACCGTTGCAACCGAACTGACCGACGCTGACGAAATGAATAATCCCAACAATGTCAAAGTTGTCCTTGATAAATATAATGACGCGCTGTATTTTTCGCGCTCGTTGATTCCTTATCCGAGAAATGCGGGCAAGTCGAAAGTTTTTAAGCACATAGGCATTTACGCTTATCGCAGAAATTTTTTATTGGACTATGCCAAAATGGAGCCGACGCCGCTTGAGAAATCGGAATCGTTGGAGCAACTTCGCGCTTTGGAAAACGGATTTAAGATTCGCGTGATAAAAAGTTCATGCCGATTCGTGGGCGTCGATACCGAAGAGGATTTAAAACTCGTCAATGAAATCTATCGACGGGGTGATTTTTGATGCTTGAAAAATTTTACATCACTTGCGAACAGGAAAATCATTGGACGCTTACAGACAAGACGCGAGCTGACGATAAAATTATTTTTCTCGACAATGAGTATGAAAAATTTTGGCAGAAAATTCTGCGCGGAGAAAATTTTGCTCTTTCACGTTGCGCCGACGGAGAATTGGGATTAATGCTTGGTCGGGAAATGCACGGTTGTGACGGCGGGAACAGTTCGGCAGGCATTACTGTTTTAGGCGAGGCTCTCAAAAAATCTTTAAAGATTGATGCGCCGAATTTTTATTACGGCATTTCCTGTCCGTGTTGTGATTCGGCGGCTTATTATTGGTATCTGCGTGAGGTAAAAAGCTCAAATATAACTTTCTCGAATATTTGGCTGAACGAAAATTTCAAGGCGTTTCAAAATGATTTTCAAACTCTGGAGCGCGATGCCGTCTTGATTACGAATTGGCGCGGCAAGGACAGAAAATTTGGACGACTCAAAGTTAAGCGTCATTATCTTGTAAGCGATGATTGCGTCAAGTTTTGGGAAGAGGACGGCGAAAATTTAATCCGTCAGATAATTTCCGAGACAGGTCATGAAAAAAATTTGCTCTACGTAGTTTCCGCAGGTCCTTTGTCTTGCGTAATTATCGCCGAGCTTTTCAAAAATAATTCCGATAATTGCTATATTGACTTCGGCTCCGCGACCGACCTAATGACGCATGAACGAATTACTCGTCCTTACATGATTGACGGAACGCCCTACTCGAAACAAGGTTGCTGGATGTTCGACAGGAAAAAAATTGATATTGATATTGATGTTGTCTTGACGTGTTACAAACGACCGCAAGTTTTGGCTCAACAACTCGACGCGATTAAAAATCAAACTCTCAAACCGCATAGAATTTTCCTTTATCAAGACGGCATTGAAGGCTATTATAAAGTTGAGCTGAACGATAAAATTTTGAGCGAATTTGACGCTTGCAAAATTTCCGCCAAGAACTGCGGTGTTTGGAAAAGATTTGAGTTCGCGAAAGAAATTGCCAAGTCGCCTTATGTTTGTGTTTTTGATGATGACACGATACCGGGCGCACGTTGGCTTGAAAATTGTCATATAAATATGATGCAAAATCGCGGTGTCTACGGGACAAACGGAGTTTTAGTAGCAAACCCGGAAAATTATCCCCGTGAAAAACTTAGTGTCGGCTGGCACAATCCTAATTTAAGAACTTGTGCAGTTGATTTAGTCGGTCATGCGTGGTTTCTTGAAAGAGAATATCTTGAGTGGATGCTCGCCAAGCCATACAGCAAAAAACATAAACTCGCCGGTGAAGATATGGCATTGTCGTTCGCGGCTTTAGAACGTGGTTTCGGTACTTACGTTCCGCAACATCCAAAAAAAATTTTATCCTTATGGGGCTCGTTGCCCGAATTCGGTTGGAAATACGGGACTGATGAGGCGGCAATAAGTATGAGTAACAATAACTTAAGAATAATGCGTTCCACATTGAAGGAAATGCATTCTGACGGCTGGAGATTTTTATTGGAAAAAAATCCCGCTTATCTTAAAGAAATCTTGTATGTACTTTCCGCAAAAAATTTGTCGCCCGAAATGGAATCGCTGAAAATGATTAAGTGTGCACTCGATGATATTTTGCCGACATTGGGAAGGAAACCGCCGATTTTTTTGGGCGAACGAAAATATTCGTCGCTCATACAAAGAATTTTCGACTTGCAAGCGGAAGATTATCATGTATTGGAAAATGAAAATGATGAGATTGAAACGGAAAAATTATTCGACACGTTGAGATTGGGCGCGATTCACATTTTCTTCACCGACGTTTATGGAGACCTTGAGCCCTTTCTTACGCAATGGGGTTTGAAGGAAAAGATTGATTTCACGGACGGCAGACGACTTCTTACGGCTTATTCATTTAACTTTGATTGAGGTGATGATATGAACATTGTTAAGGTTGGAAATATCGAATTCGGCGGCGGCAAATTGGTTTTACTTGCCGGACCTTGCGTATTGGAAGGTTTGGATCGCAGTTTGAAAATCGGTCGTCGCGCCAAAGAAATTGCCGACAATTTGGGAATGCCTTACATTTTCAAAGCGTCGTTTGACAAGGCTAATCGTTCGTCGATAAAAAGTTATCGCGGACCGGGACTTGACGAAGGCTTAAAAATTTTGGCGGAGATTAAGCGCGAGTTGAACGTCCCGATTGTCACGGATATTCATGAAAGTTATCAAGCCGCGCAGGTTGCCGAAGTCGCCGATATTCTGCAAATCCCCGCGTTCCTCTGCAGACAAACGGATTTACTTGTCGCCGCCGCGAAAACGGGCAAAGTTGTCAACGTCAAAAAGGCGCAATTTTTATCTGCGCGGGATATGATTAACGTTGTCGAGAAATTGCGGGCGAGCGGTACCGAAAAAATTTTACTGACAGAGCGCGGAACTTCATTCGGCTACAATAATTTGGTCGTCGATATGCGCGGCTTGCCGATAATGCGCGGCTTTAATTGCCCCGTGATTTTCGACGGCACCCACAGCGTACAACTGCCGGGCGGCGCAGGTTCAAGTTCGGGCGGGCAAAGAGAATTTGTCGAATATTTGGTTCGGGCGGCTTGTGCGGTCGGAGTGGACGGATTATTTTTGGAAGTGCACGATAAGCCCGAAGAAGGGCTTTCGGACGGCGCGAATATGATTGCCCTTGACAACTTGGAAAAAATTTTGTTGGACGCATTAAAAATTCACGAGGTTTTGAAATGATTAAAGAAAAAGCGATTGAGACTTTAAAGATTGAGGCGACGGCGATAACGAATTTAATCCCGCGCATTGACGATGAATTTATCGCAGCGGTGGAAAAAATTATGCGTTGCAGCGGGCGCGTCGTCGTAACAGGCATGGGCAAATCGGGGCATATCGGCAGAAAAATTGCGGCAACGCTTGCTTCGACGGGTACGCCGTCATTTTTCATGCACCCCGCCGAAGCTTATCACGGCGATTTGGGAATGCTCACCGAAAAGGATGTTCTGATTGCCATTTCAAACAGCGGCGAATCTTCGGAGATTGTAAATATTTTGCCCGTCGTAAAAAGAATCGGCGCGGAAATTATCGCCATGTGCGGCAAACGCGATTCTTCGCTCGGAAAGAATTGCGATTACTTTATCAATATCGGCGTTGAGCGCGAGGCTTGTCCGCTGGGTTTGGCTCCGACTGCCTCGACGACCGCAACTTTGGCTATGGGCGACGCATTGGCTATGGCTCTTATGGACGAGAAAAAATTTACGTCGAATGATTTTGCATTATTCCATCCCGGCGGCGCATTGGGCAGAAAACTTTTGCTGAC
>JAFZIQ010000151.1 GCA_017554285.1 Selenomonadaceae bacterium | reverse complement strand
GCGCCGGTCGGTAAAACTGCGGACGGTAAGACGATTTGGCGTTGCAGAGTCTGCGGCTATGAATATATCGGCGATGAACTGCCCGAAGATTTCATTTGCCCGATTTGTAAGCACCCCGCGACCGATTTTGAAAAAGTTGCGCCTGCCGAGCCTAAAAATAAATATGCCGGTACAAAGACAGAAAAAAATCTTTGGGAGGCATTTTCGGGCGAGTCGCAAGCCAGAAATAAATATACTTATTATGCAAGCGTCGCGAAGAAAAACGGTTACGAACAAATCGCCGCGCTTTTCCTCAAAACCGCCGATAACGAAAAGGAACACGCTAAATTATGGTTTAAAGCGTTGGGTGAACTCGGAACTGTGGAAGAAAATCTTTTGCACGCGGCGGACGGCGAAAATTTCGAGTGGACGGATATGTATGCGCGTATGGCACGCGAGGCGGACGAAGAAGGCTTCCATGAATTGGCTGAACAGTTCAGAGGCGTTGCTAAGATAGAAAAACATCATGAGGAACGTTATCGCAAGCTGTTAAAGAACGTCGAAATGCAGGAGGTGTTCAAAAAAGCCGGCGTACAAATTTGGGAGTGCAGAAATTGCGGACATCTCGTTATCGGAACGGATGCGCCCGACCTTTGTCCCGTCTGTTTACACCCGCAAGCATTTTTTGAAATCACGGCAGAGAATTATTGAGCCTAAACATAGAAAAAAATTAAGCGACGAGCTTTTTTTAAGCCCGCCGCTTTTTTCATATCAATTCTTTGTACTTAGCCTTGTAAAAGTCCTCAAAAATTTTAAGCACTTCATCATGAATTTCGGAGCCGTCGCCTTCGTGAAGAATTTCGATAAAACCCCACCGATCCAGCAATACAGATGCAATATGCCCGATAGTTTCAATGGTAAATTCGTCAGCGTCCTGCGGAGCGAGCAATACAATCGCCGTTCGGACAATTTCGCCGTCATCGGGATATTTAAAGCCTTCGCCGAGTTGCAAAATCCCGAAAGTCGACACTTTAACCGCCGCGCTCTTGCAATGCAATAAAATCATATGCCGCCCGATGATTAAAGTTGAATTTTTATCTTCGCGCAGGAGTAATTCCTTAGAAATTTCTGCTTGATTGCGAATGTCTTTGCTTGCCAATCGACCTGCCAATTTGCAAGCGTCATTTATGTTGGAAATTTTTTCTCGGACGTAAAAATAATTCGTCATGAGTTCGAGAATGGCTCGCCCGTAAGAATTTATTTTAGCCAAGCCTTCCATGAACGGTAAATGCGGCTCCAATTCCTCTGCACAGCATAAAAATTGCTTATTCTGCCTTGAAAGTTCCGCTTCGATTTTTTTAATGTCTTCGTCGAGCAATGCCGCCCTTACTACTACGACGGGGCAATCTGCGCGGGGTATCGGTACTGTGGAAATGATAAATTCAAAGTCTTTAGCAGCTATGTAATCGGAATTTATTTCGAGAATAGGAATCTCGTCAACGATTTTGATTGTAGAAAAAGTAGTTCGTAATCTGCTCGCCAAAAGTCGCGAAGTGCCCATACCTGTCGGGCAAGCGACAACTACTCTGTGGACTGCGTGTAAAAATTTTTCGCTGTCGGAGAGTGCCGCGCCCAAATGCATTGCCAAATAAGCGATTTCGGCTTCGGGCAATTTTTTTTCGATTTCATTTTCCAATTCCGCGACGCATTTTCTTGTTAAAGTCATAAGTTCGGGATAATGTTCGCGAATTTCGTTGAGTAAGGGGTTGCGAATATCCATATTCATTTTCAAGCGGCTGATAGTCGGTGCGAGATGATTAACAAGCCCTGCGAGCAAGCTTTGGTTTTTATCAATATCGCGGCAGGTGATTTTGGCGGCGTGTTTCATAATTTGCCGCGCCAATTTCACTATGCGATAATTATCCATCATGGAAATCGTACCGAGACTGGCGGAACTGTATCGGCTCCTTGCTCCGACTATATGCATTGCTATATAACAAATTTCACTTTCGGGCACGTCGATTTTAAACGAAGCGGATAATTCTTCAGCCAATTTTTCTGCCGCTTTATACTCTCGACTTCCGCGCAGGCGTGAAAAATTTTCTTCGTCCAATGTAACAGCCTCATGATTTTTTATTCGCCGCATTGTGAGCGATAAATGAATTGCCAAGCCGATAAAAGCATTATCGGAAAGTTTATATCCCAAATCTTTTTCCACGCCGCGAATCATTTGTTCCAAACTGCGCCATTCGCCGGCTTCTATCAGCTCCAACAGGAATTTTGAGACCTGCGCGACCGACATATTTTCTTCGGGCAGATTATCACGCATTAAATTCAGCAAATTTTCTTCTCCGACGTGTTCATAGATATATCGGACGATTGCGCGTCTCAAATCGCGTTCATCGCCGAGTAAACTTACGCCCAAGCCCGGTTTTCGCAAGAGTTTTAAACCTTGTTCGCGAAAATACGGCTCCAATTTATCAAGATCGTTGCTTATAGTCGGGTCGGTTACGTGTACTGCCGATGACAATGCGAATAATTTTATCGGTTCGCGACTTGAAAGTAATTTACTGATTATGATTGAGCGGCGTTCGTTGGGTGTGTATTCGATTTTTTCATTGGATTTGAGTTGTTTGGCGAGTGCATAGCGTTTAACTTCACTGCCTGTTATTAAAATGCCCGCGCCCGATTTCTTTTCGAGTTGCAAGCCGACTGCATTTAAAACTTCCTCAACTTTGGGCAGTTGCCGCGAAATTGTTTTTGAACTGACTGCCAATTTTATTGCCAAATCGCCTGTTGTTATGAATGATTTTTCGTGGAGGAGCAATCTTAAAATATCGCGAGTCCTTTGCTCCATAAATTTACCTCCTTAGGGATTAGGGTTAGGGAACAGGGAACAGCAAAATCTGTTCCCTAATCCCTGTTTCCTGTTCCCTCCTTAACAGATTCTGGGAACCAATTCACCTGCGGGCATATCGACAATCCTGATTGCTCCGATTTGAGTTTTCAAGCCGACTTTTCCGGCAGAATTTTTAACGACTGAGCCGATTTCTGCCGCGTCAATGCCGTAAATATTTTTTTTCATGACGGACAGGACTTTATCGCATGAATTTTCGGGCACGACTGCGATAATTTTCCCTTCATTGGCTAGTTCCAGAGCGTCAAAGCCTAAAATATCGCAAACGCCGCGCACTTCCTCACGAACTGGGATTTTTTCTTCATCAATCAGAATGCCGACGTTCGCCGATTGAGCAATTTCATTAAGTACAGCCGCGATACCGCCGCGAGTGGCGTCTCTGAGCATAGCGATTTTCGGTTCGACGGAAAGCATTTCAAAAATCATTTTATTAAGCGGCGCACAATCCGATTTAATATTTTCGGGGAGTTCCAAGCCGTGACGTTCAGATAAAATTGTCGTGGCGTGGTCGCCGATAGTACCGGAAATTAAAATTTTCATGCCCGCGCAGATTTTTTTAGCCGAAATGTCCACGCCGTCAATAATTTCTCCGACGCCCGCTGTATTAATAAAAATTCCGTCAGCCTGACCGCGTCCGACTACTGTTGTATCACCGGTAACGATTTTAACGTCTGCTTCCTTAGCCGCCTTTGCCATTGAATTAACTATTTTTTTCAGTTCGTCGAAGTCGAAACCTTCCTCAAGAATCACGCCGACAGAAATATATTTTGGAACGGCTCCCGTGACAGCCAAATCATTAACCGTTCCGCAGATTGATAGCTTGCCGATGTCACCGCCGCGAAAAAAAATCGGGCGAACGACGTAACTGTCCGTCGTCATAGCGATTCGCCCAATTTTCGCTCCGTCATGAAGTTCATTTAGAATTTCGTTATTAAAGGCGGGCAAAATTATTTCTTTAAGGAGTTCCGAACTCAATTTGCCGCCTGCACCGTGTGCCATAAGAATTTTTCTGTTCACTTTTCACTTTCCACTTCCCACTCGAAACTATTCCCTCTGTATTTGAACCAAGCCGCGCAGACGCCCTCGACCGAGACCATACACGCGCCGACGGCATGAATCGGCGTACAAATTTTGCCGAAAAGCGGGCAATCTGTAGGCTTAACTATTCCGCGCAGTACTTCGCCGCATCGACAAGGCGTTTTTTTATTGATAAGTTCAATTTCAATCGGCGCAACCTGTTCAATATCAAATTCTGCGAATTCGTCACGCATTTTCAAGCCTGACGCGGGAATTTTACCCATACCGCGCCACTCTGCGTCAGTAACTTCATAAACTTGCGCAAGAATTTTTTGTGCAGACAAATTTCCTTCAGCTTTTACGACGCTCCGATAATTATTTGAAACTTCGGCTTGGTTTTGATTGATTTGTTCAAGGAGACTTACGAGCGCGGATAAAATTTCTTCCACCTCGAATCCGCCGATTGCGCTTGGGATTTTAAACTCTGTCGATAAAAAATTGAAGGCATTAGCTCCGATTATAACCGCCACATGACCCGGCAATAAGAATCCGTCGACTTTTACAGCCGAATCGTTCAATAAAAATCTTAATGCGGGCGGAACCAATTTTTGAGCCGATAACATGAACAAATTTTTAATACCTTGAGCCTTTGCCGCCAAAACAGTAGCCGCCGCAGTCGGAGCGGTCGTCTCGAAGCCTACCGCCAAAAAAATTATCTTCTTATTAGGATTTTCTTTAGCGAGCTTTATACAATCCAGCGGCGAATAGACGATTTTAATTTGTGCGTCTTCAGCCGCTGCCGCCGCCAAGCTTGAACGCGAACCCGGTACTTTTAACATATCTCCGAACGTCGCAATGATAAAATCTTTTTGTTGGGAATAAGCTATTGCCTTGTCAATATAATCGTCGTTGGTGACGCAG